>NZ_JBMQOC010000120.1:0-90208 GCF_053550995.1 Parapedobacter sp. | reverse complement strand
CTTCGTATTGGAACCGAACACATTATATTTGGGCGTAACACTGGAGTACACCGAAACACATAACCACGTCCCTTTCCTGGAAGGAAAGTCGAGTACGGGCCGGTTGGGCATCGATATCCACGCGACGGCCGGCAAGGGCGACGTCGGTTTCTGTAACACATGGACGTTGGAAATCTCCGTGGCACAGCCCGTGCGGGTCTACGCAGGCATGCCCATCGGGCAACTGATCTATTTCCACGTGGCGGGCGACATCGAAGTCTTCTACAACACCAAAGGCAACGCGAAGTACAACCGGAAAACCACTCGGCCCGTAGAGAGCATGATGTGGAAGAATGAATTTTAGCTTCCGCCGAACTCCATCAGGTAAGCCTTCAGGAAATCATCGATATCGCCGTCAAGCACCGCTTGGGTATTGGAGGTCTCTACGTTAGTACGCAAATCTTTCACCAGTTTGTAAGGGTGCAGCACATAATTCCGGATCTGTGAACCCCACTCGATTTTCTTCTTGCTTCCTTCTATTGCCGCACTGGCTTCCTGCCGCTTACGCATCTCGATTTCGTATAGCTGCGATTTCAGTAGCCGCAATGCATTTTCCTTGTTCTGCAGTTGTGAACGCGATTCCTGGTTCTTGATAATGATGCCCGTGGGCTTGTGGTGCAGGCGAACGGCCGTTTCCACCTTATTGACGTTCTGGCCACCGGCGCCGCCGGAGCGGAAGGTATCCCAATCGATTTCCGAGTCCTTCACTTCGATCTCGATATTGTCATCCACCAGCGGATATACGTATACAGAGGCGAAAGAAGTGTGCCGTTTGGCATTGGAGTCAAACGGTGAAATACGTACCAGCCGGTGTACACCGTTTTCACCTTTCAGGTATCCGTAAGCAAAATCGCCCGAAAATTGCAGCGTAACGGTTTTGATTCCTGCCACGTCTCCCTCTTGGTAGTCCTGTTCGGTCACTTTATAGCCACTACCTTCGCCCCACATGATGTACATCCGCATCAACATGCCCGCCCAGTCGCAACTCTCCGTACCGCCAGCCCCGGCCGTTATCTGCAACACCGCATCCAACTGGTCTTCTTCGGCACTGAGCATGTTCTTGAACTCCAGCGCTTCCACCTTACCCACGGCAGCCTCATATTGCTCCTGTGCCTCGCCTTCGGAAGCATCGCCAGCTTGGTAAAACTCGAACATCACGACGGTGTCGTCCACCGCCGCAGCGACCTCATCGAAGTGGTCGGTCCATATTTTCTTGCTCTTAATGGATTGCAGGACTTTCTCGGCCGCCTTGGAGTCGTCCCAAAAACCGGGCTCCAATGTGGTGGCCTGCTCACTTTCTATCTCGTTCTTGCGTGCATCGATGTCAAAGGTGCCTCCTCAGGGAAGCCGTTCTATCCCTCAAGTCCTGTATCTGTTCTTTGGTCATAAGCGCAAAGGTAGGTATTTTTGATGTTTTCGGGTTTATCTTTTTATCGTACCCCTCCTGTTATCCCGCGCCGAAAAACGCCCCTTGTTGTCTCCCCACCGATCAAGGCGCCACCATCTGCATCAATATGCCACACAGGTAACCGCCGTATGTCCCGATGGCGTAGCCGAGCACGGCGATGAAGACACCTACGGGAACCAACGCCGAGTGGAACGCGGCAGCAGTAACCGATGCGGACGCCACGCCACCGATATTACCCATACTACCGATGGCTAGGAAGAAGAAGGGGGCTTTAACCAGTTTGGCCACAATGAAAAGCAGCAGCGCATGGAAGGCCAACCAGGTGAGACCCACTAAAAACAAGCCGGGATTATCCAAAATCGCGAATATATTCATCTGCATCCCGATCGTCGCGATAAGCACATATAAGAAAACCGTCGCTACGCGCGACGCGCCTTTCGCTTCCAACCGCCGGGCCTTGGTAAACGATAAGCCGATACCCATCAACGTGGCCAGCAATATCAACCAGAAAAAGCTCGATGTGAGGCTGAATTTATCAAGCTGCGGGGCATGCATGCTTATATAGTTTGCAATACGGCCCGACAATAAATGGGCAATCCCGGTTACGCCAAAGGCAACCCCTAGCATAATGATATAGTCTTTGGTTTCATTGGGCTTCGCCGTGCCTTCCGTATAAGCCTCCATCCGCTGGGTAAGTTCCTGCACTTCATTCCCTGTCGCCTTGAAATAGCGATCAAGCTGTTGTTGCTTACCCGCTCCGTACAGCAATATGGCCATCCAGCCATAAGCCACAAACACGTCCACCGCCACGGCGACAGCAAAAATCTCTGGCGGCGGTTCAAAAATGCGGAACAAGGCGGCCTGGTTGGCCCCGCCGCCGATCCATGAGCCGGCCAGGGTGGCCAATCCCTTCCAAACCTCGCCCGACACCACCTCGGGTGCGAACAGTGAAAACAACCACACCGCAAACGGCCCGCCCAATATGATCCCTATCATACCGGTAAAGAACAACAAACCAGCGTTTCTCCGGAGTTTCCACACCTCCCGGAAATTCAAATTCAAAGTGAAAAGCACCAAACACGCCGGCAGCAGGTAATTGGAGCTCATGCTATACAGTTCGGATTCGCTGCCGGAAATGATACCGAATGAATTGAACAGTCCCGGCACGAAGTAACAGAGCAAAAGCGGTGGAAGGATGGCGTAAAATTTACGGAACCCGGCATGTTTGCTATTGGATGTGTAGAAAATGACGGCCAAGATGACCATCAATAGCCCGAATACGGCGGCGTCGTCAGTAATCAGCGCGGAAGCATTTACAGTGTTATCCATGGTTGTTAATTGGCGGATCAAACTTCGTTGGTACGCGCCAAAGGTAAAAAAAAGGAAGCAGCTTCAATAGTGATTGCCGGCTTTCCTTTTTCAATATGGTTTTACTGCTGCAGATTCAGCCGGATAGGCAAGGTGTACGCCACCCGTACGGGCCGGCCATTTTGTACACCCGGCGACCACTTGCTGCTGCTTTGCAATACACGGATGGCGGCTTCACCTGTGCCATACTTTAAATCCCGGATAATCTTCATATCGGTAAGACTGCCGTCGCGTTCCACTACGAACGCCACCTGCACAATACCATTCACCCCAGCCTCAATAGCCTCTTGGGGATAGTCATAGTTATCGCCAATATATTGCATAAAGGACCGCATTCCTCCCGGTGGCTTGGGGTCGATTTCGACCGACTGGAAAATCAGGTCCTTTGGTTCCCCCTCCTGCTTATTTTCCGCTTCCGGCTTATTCTCGCCAACACGTACCTGCACCACTGTCGGTTCGGGGAATCTTTCTTTTTCGGTCGTAGCACTTGTTTGATCGCTCTTTCGCGGAGCGGGTTGAACCCGTGGGGGCGGCGGGGGTTGATAGCCCATGATAACGATCTCGCCCAACGCATTGTACCCGCTGGGAGCCGAAGGTGTCGACGTATCGGTATGCTCGGTATTGGAAAGCAAAAAATGGATATACGCCATACTTTTACCCACCGGTGCGGCACGCTGCACATGCTCCAATTGAAGGGCCTTTCTCACCTCTTCCTCCTGCCCATCACCCAATTCATTGAGAAACGAGATATTTTCTATCGTGCCACCGTCGGTCTTTTCAAAGGTAAAGGCCAATATACCTTGCGTGCCGTTGCGTATGGCTTCCTCCCGATACATCACATACATACCCAAGGCCTTCTTAAACGCCGTCGCATCGACCGTTCCCGCTGTCGATGACAACATCTCCGTGGAATCAGTATCTCCCCCGGCCTTACCTTGATGGTTACACGCCAACGAAAAAACAAGCATCCCCGCCACGACCGGCAACAGGGCCACGTAGCGCCAGCCGTGGCGATTGGGCGACTTATCGCGCAACAGCATGGCAATCCGCCGCTTCAACAGGTTGCTGTTTGAAAACGGGTTGACCAATGCTGGGCCGCTTACCCCCATAGCACGCGATACCAACAACTCGGCATATGCAAACTGATCGTTGGCAGCGGTCCGCCCATCGGCGATGTATTCGTGCTGCAACCGCAAAGCCCGTTCATAAAGGTATATCACCGGATTGAACCAGTTGAGTATCTTAACCACCTGCATCACCACGATATCGGCACTGTGCCACTGCCGTGCATGCACCCGCTCGTGGTGGGCCATCTGATAACTCCCGTATGCCGCGTGGTCCACCCGTATCATGCCGAAAAAGGAAAATGCCTGCCCCGCCCTGCCGCTTCGTAGCGCACGGATGGTCGCAAACACCTGCAACAGCACCAAAAATGCCGCAATGCCACAGCCTGCCCGATATAGCAAAGGAAGGTAAGCGACGGCCGACGACGGAGACGCAGCAACGCCCACCTCGCCGGCAACCGGCCCGGATGCCGCCCCCCCCAATTCGACCATGGGCAACTGATATTGGTATACCACACTGTCGTCAAAACCGGCGTATTCGGCAAGCGGTAGCGTAAACGCCAGCAACAAACTCGTAAGCAAATAGATACGATTCCCCTGAAAGAAGGTTTCCCGACGCAAAAAGAGGTAATAAAAGCCGTAGAAAACACAAAGGTATAAGTTGGCTAACACTAAATACATCATAACATTAAGTTTTAATCGTGAACGGTTGGGTGATGCCGCTACTTCTTTTTCTTCTTCGCGTCTTCAAGCAGCTTCAGCAATTCATCGGCATCCTTCAGGTCGAGCTTCTGCTCTTCAAGGAAGAAAGAGAGCATGTTCCTCGCCGAGTTGTCGAAATAGCCGTGGAGCAGCTTACCCGCTGCAAACGTGCGGTAGTCTTCTTTGGAAACCACTGGATAATACCGATGGCTTTTGCCGAATGCCTCATGCCCCACAAATCCCTTGGTTTCCAATATCCGCACAATGGTAGATACCGTATTGTAAGCCGGCTTGGGCGTGGGTAGCCGCTCGATAATGTCTTTTACAAAACCTTTTTCCAGGTTCCATAACTCCTGCATGATTTGCTCCTCCGCACGTGTCAATTCCTTGAGTTCCTTCATCTGTGTATTTTATTTTTTTGTTAAGTCCTTCCCATTTACATAACCAAAGGTACAAACTAATAAATTAGTTTTCCAATTAATTTTTTAGTTTTTTTTATCGAAGCATTGAAATGCCGGGTATATCCCAATCTTTTTACGTTCGGATGAACATCCCATCGAGAAATTTATCCGTACTTTGCTGGCAACAAAATAGACGGGAATACATGAAGATCGGTATCGTATGTTATCCCACCTTTGGTGGAAGCGGCGTAGTCGCTACAGAATTGGGCAAGGCCTTGGCTGCTAATGGGCACCAGATTCATTTCATCACCTATAGCCAACCCGCCCGGTTGGATTTTTTTTCGGAAAACCTCTACTACCATGAGGTCACGATTTCCAAATATCCGTTGTTCGATTTCCCACCCTACGAACTTGCATTGGCGAGCAAGTTGGTGGATGTGGTCCGTTTCGAAAAACTGGACATACTGCATGTACATTATGCCATCCCCCATGCCTCGGCGGCGTTTATGGCCAAGCAGATACTGGCCACCTACGGCATCAATATACCGGTGGTAACCACATTGCACGGCACAGACATCACCTTGGTGGGCAAAGACGCCAGCTACAGCCCGGTGGTTACCTTTTCCATCAACCAGTCGGATGGGGTCACGGCCGTTTCCGAAAACCTGAAAGCGGAGACGTTGGACCATTTCGACATCAAGCGCGAAATCCGTGTTATCCCCAACTTTATCGATTTGGGTCGCTTCAACCTGCAACCACGGCAACATTTCAAACAGGCCATCGCCCCCGGCGATGAGCGCGTGCTGGTGCACACCTCCAACTTCCGCAAGGTGAAGCGCACCACCGATGTGATCCGTATCTTCAAGAAGGTGCAGGAGAAAATCCCCAGCAAGCTGCTGATGGTGGGCGACGGACCCGAACGGACCGCAGCCGAGCAGCTGTCGCGCGAGCTGGGTGTGGCCAACGATATCCGTTTCCTCGGCAAGCAGGATGCCATTGAAGAAATCCTTTCGGTATCCGACCTTTTCCTCATCCCCTCCGGTTCGGAGAGCTTCGGCCTCGCCGCCTTGGAAGCCATGGCCTGCAAGGTCCCTGTCATTTCGTCGAACTCGGGGGGACTACCCGAACTGAATGTCGACGGAGTAACCGGGTTCCTCAGTGAAATAGGCGATGTGGATGACATGGCCGCCCATGCCATCCATATTCTCGAAGACTGCGATCGATTGCAGCAGTTCAAGGAAGCAGCGCTAAACAGGGCGAAGGATTTCCAACTGGCCAACATCATGCCGCTGTACGAACAGTATTACCAGGAAGTCATCGCTGGCAGTTAAAAAATTTCTTTTATCTTTGGCGCTTGGAAGCCCCCTTCCAAGACAGCAAAAATATGAAATACAAGCGCATCCTACTCAAACTCAGCGGTGAGGCCCTTATGGGCGATCAGCAATACGGCATCGACATCAACCGTGTTGCCCAATATGCCAAAGACATCAAAGAAATCCACGGCAAGGGCATGGAGATTGCCATTGTCATCGGCGGGGGCAACATTTACCGCGGGCTGAGCGCCGAAAAGGCGGGGATGGACCGCGTACAAGCCGACTACATGGGTATGCTGGCCACGGTAATCAACAGTATGGCGCTGCAAGATGCCCTCGAGAAACTCGAAATAAAAACACGCTTGCTCACAGCCATCAAAATGGAACAGATCTGCGAGCCCTTCATCCGTAGGCGGGCCGTGCGCCATCTCGAAAAAGGCCGTGTGGTCATTTTCGGCGCCGGTACAGGTAATCCCTATTTTACCACGGATACGGCAGCCTCACTCCGTGCCATTGAGATCAATGCGGATGTGGTACTCAAAGGTACACGCGTAGATGGCATCTATACAGCCGACCCACTGAAAGACGCTTCGGCAACCCGGTTTGATGAAATCACGTTCCAAGATGTGTATAACCGCGGCCTCAGCGTGATGGATATGACGGCCTTTACCCTTTGCCAAGAGAACAAACTCCCCATCATCGTATTCGACATGAACAAACCCGGCAACCTGGCCCGGCTGGCCAATGGCGAACATGTTGGTACGTTAGTGCGAGAATAACTATCTTTGACCAACCATAATAAACACATAACCATGGACGAATTGATATCCCTACAGCTGGAAGATAGCACCGAACAGATGAGGAAAGCGGTGACCTTCGCCGAATCGGAACTCACCAAAATCCGCGCTGGAAAAGCCATGCCATCCATGCTCGATGGCATACACGTGGATTACTACGGTACGGCCACGCCGCTGTCACAAGTAAGCAACATCAACACCCCGGATGCGCGTACCCTGGTGGTGCAACCGTGGGAGAAGACCATGCTCGGGCCCATTGAAAAAGCCATCCTTGATGCCAACATCGGACTGACACCGCAGAATGATGGCAGTATCATCCGGCTCAATATCCCACCGCTCACCGAAGAGCGCCGACGCGATTTGGTGAAGAAAGTAAAAGAAGAAGCCGAGAAAGGCCGTGTGGCCGTACGTAATATCCGTAAGGATGCCAATGACACCATCAAGAAGCTGAAAGCCGACGGCGTATCCGAAGATGAGATCAAAGCCGGCGAAGCCGAAGTGCAGAAACTTACCGACACCTATATCGGCAAAGTAGACCAGTTGGCCGAGGCAAAGGAAAAAGATATCATGACGGTTTAACCGTTGCACCATAGACACGAAATACCCTGGACATGAGTGACGCTGGCTAGCGCGGGGCTTTTGCTCATGAGCAAAGCTTTCCAGCTAATAAGCAAAACTCTCCAACTAGTGAGCAAAGCTTTCCAGCTAATGAGCAAAGCTCTCCAGCTAGTGAGCAAAGCTTTCCAGCTAATGAGTAAAGCTTTCCAGCTAATGAGCAAAGCTCTCCAGCTAATGAGCAGAGCTCTCCAGCTAATGAGCGAAACTATCCAGCTAATGAGCAAAGCTCTCCAGCTAATGAGCAAAGCTCTCCAGCTAATGAGCGAAACTATCCAGCTAATGAGCGAAACTCTCCAGCTAATGAGCAAAACTCTCCAGCTAATGAGCGAAACTCTCCAGCTAATGAGCAAAACTCTCCAGCTAATGAGCGAAACTCTTCAGCTAGCGAGCAAAACTCTTCAGCTAACGAGCAAAACTCTTCAGATCCGTTGCAACTTTGTCATTATAATCACCTAAATCGTCCGACGAATTTGCAGACCAAAAAGGGAATTTTTATATTCGTAACGAGCATAAAACGCCATATCGTCAGCGAAAAGCGTTCGGTATATTTTTTGTCCCATCGATGTGAGTGAGCAATGATTAGCAGGCAAAAAGCAAAAGACAAACAGCAAAAGGCAAATAGCAAATAGCAAAAAAGAAGACATTATGATCAGTTATTGGATTATTTTCGGCGGTATCATGCTCGTAAGCATGATCGTGCAATGGCGCTTTAAAAGCAAATTCAAGAAGTATTCGGAGACACCGCTCAGCAGCGGGATGACCGGCAGGGACGTGGCAGAGCAAATGCTGCATGACAACGGGATTTACGACGTGCAGATCATTTCTGCCCAAGGGCGGTTGAGCGACCACTATAACCCCGCCAACCGTACCGTTAACCTAAGCCCTGAGGTATACAGCGGCCGTAGCGTCGCCGCAGCAGCTGTGGCAGCCCACGAATGCGGCCACGCCGTGCAGCATGCCAAGGCATATTCTTGGCTGCAATTCCGTTCAGCAATGGTACCCATTGTGAGTGTGGCTTCCAACCTGGTTACGTGGGTATTGATGATTGGTGTACTGTTGATGATATTCATTCACAACCCCTATGTACTCGCCGTCGGCGTGGCCGCACTGGCCATTACCACGATCTTTTCGTTCGTAACGTTACCCGTGGAGTTCGATGCATCTAAACGCGCATTGGCATGGCTCGATAGTAAAAACATTACCCATAGCAGTGCGGAGCATGCGGGTGCAAAGGACGCACTGTGGTGGGCGGCAATGACGTATGTGGTAGCAGCCCTGTCGTCTTTGGTAACCCTCCTCTACTACGCCAGCATGCTATTGGGAAGGCGGGATTAACGATTCTTTTCATAATTTAGGTATGTCCGCCTGCCCCTTGGGGTGGGCGGACTATTTTTATAACAGATTTTGTACCTTTGCACCTCGTTCCATTTATATTTTATAACGGACAATGTTTCAGAACCTACAGGATAAGTTAGATCGGGCCTTCAAGGTATTAAAAGGCCAGGGGAATATTACTGAGATCAACGTCGCGGAAACCATGAAGGAAATCCGCAAGGCATTGCTCGATGCCGACGTGAACTACAAAACCGCTAAGGCATTTACCGATGAGGTGAAACAAAAGGCCCTGGGGCAGAACGTGCTCACCAGCATCTCACCCGGCCAATTGCTCACCAAAATCATGAACGATGAGCTGACCGAACTGATGGGCGGTTCGACCACCGAATTGGATTTATCCAGCAATCCCACGGTTATCCTCATCGCGGGGCTCAACGGTGCGGGTAAAACCACCTTTTCCGGCAAGCTGGCAAAATACCTCAAAGAGAAAAAGGGTAAGAAACCGCTGTTGGTAGCCGGCGACGTATACCGGCCGGCGGCCATCGACCAGCTCGAAGTGCTCAGCCAACAGGTGGATGTACCGGTGTATACCGATAGGGAATCCAAAGACCCCATCGGTATCGCACAAGCGGGCGTTGCCGAGGCCAAGCAGAAAGGGTATAATGTGGTCATCGTCGATACGGCCGGCCGCCTGGCCATCGACGAAGCGTTGATGAACGAAATATCGGCGGTGAAAGACGCTACGAAACCACATGAAATCCTCTTCGTAGTGGACGCCATGACCGGCCAGGACGCCGTGAATACGGCCAAAGCTTTCAATGACCGGCTCGATTTCACTGGCGCGGTGCTCACCAAACTGGATGGCGATACCCGAGGGGGCGCTGCCTTATCGATCAAATCAGTCGTCAACAAACCCATTAAATTCATCGGTACGGGCGAGAAGATGGAAGCACTTGATGTGTTCCACCCCGACCGGATGGCCTCGCGTATATTGGGCATGGGCGACGTGGTATCGCTCGTGGAGCGTGCACAGCAGCAGTTCGACGAGAAAGAGGCCGCCGAGCTGCAACGTAAGATACGGAAGAACAAGTTCGACTTCAACGACTTCAAGAGCCAGATACAGCAGATCAAGAAGATGGGCAACATGAAAGACCTCATGGGAATGATACCCGGTGTAGGCAAGGCCATCAAAGATGTGGAAATCGACGACGACGCCTTCAAACCCATCGAAGCCATCATCAACTCCATGACGCCTTATGAGCGGGAAAACCCCGACGTGATCGACCAGAAACGCCGGGCACGCATCGCCAAAGGATCGGGCACGGAACTAGTGGAAGTGAACAAACTGATGAAACAATTCGGCGACATGCGCAAGGTGATGAAGCAAATGTCTAATCCTGCCGCCATGGCCCGCATGATGCGGGGTGCACCCAAAATGCCAATGGGGAGATAAAAAAAATCACTACCTTTGAATCATGGATGACCCGGCGCAGATAACCGAATTCGGAAAAATACTCCTCATTGGAGTGGCGGGTCTTTTATTGGTATTATTCACCCTGTTATTGGGCCGTATCGTGTCGCCCAAGAAACCTACGCCCCAAAAACTGAGCACCTACGAATGTGGTGAGGAAACCGTGGGAAACGCATGGATACAGTTCAATCCGCGTTTCTACGTCATTGCCTTGGTATTCCTGCTGTTTGATGTCGAGCTGCTGTTCATCTTCCCGTGGGCAACCGTTTTCGGACAACAGGAGCTGATGGCTGCGGATGTACGGTGGGGCTGGTTTGCGCTGCTGGAAATGGCACTATTCGTGGGGATACTGATCATCGGTTTGGTATATGTATGGAAGAAAGGCGACCTGGAATGGATAAAGCCCAATCCAGTGATGCCGCGCGTGGACGTACCCATCCCGTTATCAGCATACGATCGGCTGAACAGCAGCCTATACCGTGTGCGGAAATTCAACCCCGACACTGTGGCCCCTACTACGGCCAAGCCGGCTAACGCCGGCGGCGAGGCCAAGAAGCCGAATTTTCGGCCCACCTTCAGAAAACCCGGAACGACACCATCATGAGCATCGACAAACAACTGGAAAGCAACGGGGTGGTCATCGCCAAATTGGATGACCTGCTCAACTGGGCACGGTTGTCATCCATGTGGCCCATGAGTTTCGGCATCGCCTGCTGCGCCATCGAGATGATGGGAGCCATGGCTTCCACTTACGACCTGGACCGGTTCGGCGTGTTTCCGCGGCCGTCGCCGCGGCAATCGGACGTGATGATCATTGCCGGCACCGTAACCTTCAAGATGGCCGACCGTATCCGACGGCTTTACGAACAGATGCCCGATCCTAAATATGTCATTTCCATGGGTTCTTGCTCCAACTGTGGGGGGCCCTATTGGCAACATGGCTACCATGTGGTTAAAGGGGTAGATCGCATCATTCCCGTAGATATTTATGTGCAGGGATGCCCGCCGCGGCCCGAAGCGCTCATCGGCGCCTTCCTCGAGTTGCAGAAAAAAATAGAAAAGGAACACATCGTGGGCGATAAACTGCAATCCTCACACGCATAACCTTCAATGTAATTTCAATCTTCATCATGGCAAAAGATTTTTATGGCGAACTGAAATTGGGAATCCTCGGTGGCGGGCAATTGGGCCGCATGCTCATTCAGGAAGCCATCAATTTCAATGTGAACGTACACGTACTCGATCCCGACAAAAACGCGCCGTGCCGCAACCTTAGCAACCAATTCATACACGGCGCACTGGATGACTTCGACACGGTCTATATGTTCGGAAAAGGACTCGACATGGTAACCATCGAAATCGAAAAAGTGAACGTGGACGCGCTCGAAAAGCTGGAAGAAGAAGGTGTGGTGGTGTATCCGCAATCACGCGTCATCCGCCTGATACAAGACAAGGGGCTGCAAAAGCAGTTTTTCAAGCAAAACGATATTCCCACGGCTCCGTTCCAGCTGATATCCTCGAAAGAGGCCCTAGCAAATGCCACGATACCCCTACCCTATATCCAAAAACTCCGTAAAGACGGCTACGATGGCCGGGGGGTAAAGAAAATCGTCAATGAATCCGATGTGGGAACGGCATTCGAGGCACCGAGCCTCATTGAACAGTGGGTCGACTTTGAAAAGGAACTGGCGATTATCGTTTCGCGCAACGATAACGGCGAGGTTGCGGTCTTCCCCTGTGTAGAAATGGAATTCAATCCCGAAGCCAACCTCGTAGAGTTCCTGATATCACCCTCCACACTACCGTTCGAGGTCCAGCAGCGGGCGGAGCTCCTGGCCAAAAAGATTGCCGAAGACCTTCAGATTGTGGGCCTGCTTGCCGTTGAGCTGTTCCTTACACGGGACGGACAGCTACTGGTCAATGAATTGGCGCCCCGCCCCCATAATAGCGGCCACCAAAGCATTGAAGGAAACTTCACGTCGCAGTTTGCACAGCACCTGCGGGCCATCTTCAATCTCGCTCCGGGCAATACGGGCACAAGGACCAACGCAGTGATGGTGAACCTGCTCGGCGAAGCGGGCCACGAAGGGCTAGCGCGCTATGAAGGGATCGAAGATATTTTAGCCATGGAAGGCGTATATTTGCACCTATACGGGAAAAAGTTCACCAAACCCTTCCGTAAGATGGGCCACGTGTGTATCGTCAATGAAAACCGCGAACAGGCTATCGCCATTGCAAGGGAAGTGCAACGGACATTGAAGGTGGTAACTTAATAGTTGATGGTGGATAGTTACCGATCGGTGTAATGAAATCGAGAAAAGCAATTAGCAAACGGCAAAAAAGCAAAAAACAAACTGCAAACAGCGGATGACAACAAAAACAACGATACCGGAAGTAGGCATTATCATGGGCAGCAAATCGGACCTGCCCGTGATGCAGGATGCCGTAGAGATATTGAAAGTGCTCGGTGTAAACACGGAAGTATCCATCGTATCGGCACACCGTACACCCGACCGCATGTATGATTATGCAAGAAGCGCGGCTTCCCGCGGGCTGAAAGTCATCATCGCCGGCGCTGGCGGTGCAGCCCACCTTCCCGGCATGGTTGCGTCCATCACCCATTTGCCGGTCATCGGTGTTCCCGTAAAATCATCCAACTCCATCGACGGATGGGACTCCGTGCTCTCCATCCTGCAGATGCCCAATGGCATCCCCGTTGCTACCGTAGCGCTCAATGCCGCAAAAAACGCGGGTATCCTGGCCGCACAGATCCTCGCGGTGTCTAATGAACAACTCGCCCAGAACCTATTGGCCTACAAGGCGGAATTGGCGAAGAAGGTGGTTGACAGCGCGAAAGAACTGGAATCGTGACTACCCCATGGCGGGTAGTCGGTATCCGTTATGGTATTCCGCGGCCAGCAATCTATTCGCCGCCTTACTGGTGAAGCGTTCCTTCTTCGCATCCCAGTAGATTTTCTCGCCCGTGCGATAGGCAATATTACCCATCTGTGAAAAAATGGCGATATGAGCACCGGCGGTGATGGGCGCGTTGAGGTCTTCCAGTTTCCGTGAGCGAACCACGTCGACGAAATTGGTGGTATGTTTGTCTACCCCACTATCCTGGCTTTTTTGAAACGGAACAGCCTCCATCCGGTCCCCTTCGGGGATGACCTCCCAACCGCTACGGTTAAGCACCAATGTGCCTGAATTGCCGATGAATGCCACGCCGTGATTACGCCCATAGGGGCCACCGTCGATGCCGTTTGCATGCTCCCATTGCACGGTGAAGTCGTCAAACTCGTACGCCGTCGTGAGCGTATCGGGTGTCTCGGCCGCATCATCAGGGTAGGCGAATTTGCCCCCCGTTGCCATAATAGATTTGGGCGTGGTTGCCTTCATGCCAATCAGGGCAAAGTCGAGCATGTGTACCCCCCAATCGGTCATCAGTCCACCGGCATAATCCCAAAACCACCGGAACTCAAAGTGGAAACGGTTGGGGTTGAACGGCCGCTGCTCAGCAGGCCCCAACCAGCGCGTGTAATCCACTCCCTCGGGCGCCGGACCGTCGGGCTTAACCGGAATGCTCTTCATCCATCCTTGGTAGGCCCAGGCTTTCACCAGGCGGATTTTTCCCAGCTTGCCCGAGTGTACGAAATCGACCGCATCCTTGAAATGTTGCTGGCTTCGCTGCCATTGCCCTACCTGCACAACGCGGTTATATTTGCTAGCCGCAGCCACCATCGCTTGGCATTCGGCAATGGAGTTGCCCAATGGTTTTTCCACATAGATATCTTTTCCGGCTTTACAGGCGTCCACTAGCTGCAGGCAATGCCAATGGTCGGGAGTACCGATAATCACTACATCCACATTCGGATCGGCCAGCAGCTCCTCGTGTTTTCCGTATAACCTAGGTGCGATACCACGCCCCTTGAGTTCCGCCGCGCGTTTATTCAGCACATTCGCATCCACGTCGCAAAGTGCCGTGCATTGTACCCCCGGCACTTTCAGCATGGAGTTGAGATCTGCCCACCCCATGCCATTGGCACCGATGAGGCCCACCCGGACGGTATCTTGGAGGGTATCTCCCATGGCGAACGCCCGCGGCCATGCCGATGCGGCACCCACCGTCGCTGCCAACGTTGTCATTGTGCCTAAAAACTTCCTTCTACTTGTATTCATATCATCTATTATCATAAAAGGTGCAAATTATCCGACCAAGATAAGAAAATATCGGATTAAGTCCATAACGACAAAGGTCCTTAGCGGCTTGCCAAGGACCTTTGTTCGAACGCGCTAATAATTAGTCCCCATAACCGGGGTTTTGTATCAATTGGCCATTCCGGTTGATTTCATCCCGATGGATCGGAAGGAAATACATCTTATCCAACCACTGCCTATTCTCGATACCGGGATCGATGGTACCAACCGTATAGGTATAATCGTAGTTTGCCGGATCATAGCCATATACCGACACCGAGCTACCTGCCTTCAGCCGTCCGAATACCCGTATGATGCCCACCTTACGGCCCAACGTTTCATTGGCAATCATCCAACGGCGCGCATCGTGGAAACGGTGTTCTTCATAGACCAGCTCAATACGCCGCTCATTGCGGTAAGCGTCGCGCAGGGCGTCGCCAGAAGCGGCGATGGCGGGCATGCCTGCCCGGAAGCGGATACGATTAAGCCAATTTCTTGCTTCTTCTTCCTCGCCCAGTTCAATGCAGGCCTCTACGTAATTCAAAACGACTTCGGTGAAGCGCAACACCGGCCACGGGACAAACTGACGGGTGTTTTGGTCGACCACCGCAGGATCCGGATCGATGAATTTACGCATGTAATAACCCGTGTGGGAACCATTCCAATCCTCCACACTGCTATTCCGGGTATCCAAGCCATAGTGGATGACCTTTTTCCCATCCTGCATCACCTCGTATTGGCCCGTTTGCACCTGGTTGGCGGGATCGCGCCCCGCCACATCGGCGGTACGGGGCTTCCAATCAGCACCATCGTATAGGATAGTCGCGTAGAAACGTGGGTCGCGGTTCTCATAGGGCGTAGTGGCATGCGCGGTATTGCCCCAATCGAACGGGGATCCATCGGCCATCCCGTAGTCGTCCACCAGTTGCTGCGTCGGCGTATTTCCGGCCCAATTGTGGTAACCGTTGGGTCCGTTGTTCCGGCCTACGTAGTTACCCCCTTCGTCCTTAAGATCTATAAAAAAACGACCTAGTATCAGATCCGCTTTGCCATCCGCCGAGACGGCTTTACTCCCGCCGGCCATGGAAATCGAAAGGTAGTTTTGCGTACCGTCTTCCGCCGTGGCCGGTTCGGTAAGATCCATCATGTAACCCGCCCCATGCGCATCCAGGATGGCCTTGGCCGCGTCGCGCGCTGCCACCCACCTCGCCTGTTGATCGCCCGAGGTATACCCCAGGAACTCTTTATTCGAATAACCACTGATCACTGACGAATTTCCAGATGCTGTGGGGATGTCGTGGAGGTCGCTCGCGGCATACGTAAGCATACGCGACTTCAACGCCAACGCAGCCACCGTGCTTGCACGACCGTCGACAGCCGGGGCATCGACCAGCAATTCGGCCGCACGGTCACAGTCGGCAACGATAAACGCCACGCATTCTTCATAAGTATTGCGGGGTGCTGTGTAATCCTCCTGGCCCAATTCATATACGAAGTCGATCAACGGCACCGCACCATAGTAGCGCAGCAGCTGGTGGTAATAAAACGCCCGGAGAAAATGGGCTTCACCCTTCAGCTGTTCGGCAATACCGCTGGCATTGTCGAATCCCGGCTCTTCAAGGTTCGCCAAGGCAATATTTGTGGCACGGATACGCCCATAAAGATTGCCCCAGCTATAAGACCCGTTGATCCACCCTTGGTCCGCATCGTTCGATCGGCTTTCCGTAATCGTATTGATACCACGGCCGGGGTGTGTGAACATGGCTTCGTCGGTAAGCGATGCCTGCATCTGCTCATCCAACCCACCTTGGCCAAACCCGTTGTAAATCTCCGTGACAAAAGCTTGGGCAAGTGCCGCGTCGCTCCAAGTGGATTCCTTAGGCACTTCTCCCAATGGCTTTGTATTCACGAAGCTGTCGTTACATCCTATCAAGCACGCCATAAACAGTAGCATGCCCATGAAATTATATTTCCCTAAAGTTCTCATCATCATATGTTCTTAAAAAGTTACCGCAATACCCGTATTGATCAACCGTGCCTGGGGGTAATATTGTCCCGTCGAGTTAAGTGACTCCGGATCGTACACGTCGATTTTGCTCCAAGTAAACAAGTTGAATCCGCTCAGGTACACCCGCAGGTTACTGATGCCAGCAGGTTGCATCCATTGGGTCGGAAAAGTGTATCCCAATTCAAGGTTCTTCAACCGGATGTAATCTGTGCTCCGCATCCAATACGTGTTTCCAGACGAATAATACTGGTCGCTGCGATCCGTGATACGTGGGTGTTCGCTACTCGGTGCGTCAACACGCCACCGATTTTCATAGAAATGGAGCAAATAGTTACCGATGGCACCCGATTCATCGGTGCCCACACGCAGCTCGCCGCCGGTAGCACCTTGGAAGAGTATGGTCAGATCAAAGCCTTTATATTGCATACCGATGTTTAACCCGCCCTGGAAAGTGGGTATGGTATTTTTGTCGCGCCGCACCCGGTCGTCGGGTGTGATCTTACCATCGCCGTCGTAATCCACGAATTTCATGTCGCCCGGCCGCAGTGAGTTGGTCACATCACTATAATCCAGTGTATTGGAGGCAATATCAGCTTCATCGCGGAATACGCCATCGTAGATGTAGTACACGCCGGAGTTAATGGTCCTGCCCGTCGATTGCTGCCATTCCGGCGCTCCCGGGGCTTCATCCCAGAATAGGATTTTGTTCTTGGCATAGCCGCCGTTCACGCTCACATTCAGGTTCAGTTCGCCGATCTGGTCGGTGTAACCTGCAGAAAAATCCCAACCGCGGTTTTCTACAATACCGATGTTTTCGGCAGGCAGGGTCATACCCGTGCTTTGCGGTATGGAAGCATTCCTGCGCCATAGGATGCTTTCACGGCGGTTTTTAAACCATTCCACGGTGAAATTGAACATACCGTCGTTCAGTTGGCCATCGAGTCCGACGTTGTAGTTATTAGCCACCTCCCAAGTGATGAAGGCATTCGGTACCCGGCTTTCATACAGCGTTTTGACCAATTCGTTGCCAATAATGTACGTACCGAACCCGTAGGTAGAGAAATACTGGTACTCCTGCAATGCGCCGTCGTAATAAATATTATCATTCCCCATCTGTCCATAGGATCCCCGCAATTTCAGGTAGTTCACGAAAGGCACGCTGTTTTTCCAAAAATCCTCACTAGAAATCATCCAGCCCGCCATAATGCCTGGGAAAAAGCCATACCGGCTGTTTCCCGGAAACATATACGAGCCATCATAACGCCATAGGAATTCCGCAATGTATTTGCTTTGGTAGTTATAACCAACACGCCCGAAATAATTGAGACGGGCGCGTTCCCATGCACCGCCACTATTATTTTTTTCCGCGTCGCCGCCGGCAAACAGATAGTCGATATTCGTTGAAATAAAATACCTTCTGTAAGCATTGAAATTATCATTCCGTATCGTTTCGCGATTGACACCGGCCAAGAGGTTGACGGTGTGGTCGCCAAAGGTACGGTCATAGGTAAGCACGCCACCCAGTAGGATGTTCATCTGGTCTTCATCACCTTGGCTTAGGCGCGGATCCGCCGGGCCACGCTGCCCGCGGACCAACAACGGCGTCACCCCATCCGCTTCATAATCACCCTGCCAGGTGTACAGATACCAAGGGATTTCCCACCGTTTGGTTTTACGCATATACTTATCGATGGAAGCTGTCCCGCTGAACTTCAGCCCTTCCACCCAAGGGATGCTCACATCCACTTGTCCGTTGGTTTGGAAGTAATACCGTTTATCCTTGTCGTAGCCCGTTTGATCGGTGGTGATTACTACAGGGTTTTCACCATATTCAATATCCGGGCCAGGCATCCCGTTGGGCCAATAAGCGGGTTCGGTCGGTATTCCCCGCATCAACATACGGAAAATAGTGCCGGCGGATTTCGTGGGGAATTGCCGGTTTTCCTGGCGGCCGAGAATACCGATTTTGGTGCTGATATACTTGTTGATATTTGCATCCAGATTTACACGGACATCATATTGCGAATAGCCAGTGGCCGAATTCTTGTAATACGCATCCTGGTTCTGGTATCCGATCGAGGTGAGGTATTTGATATCTTCCGTACCCCCACTGATTTGCAGGTTATGTTGTGCTTGCGGCGACCAGTTTTTGAGGGTGGCGTCGTACCAGTCCGTATTCGGGTGTCCCCACGGGTCAGAACCATCGGCAAACAATTGCCTATCTTCGGGCGAAAACGGCGCGGTCAGCACGGAGCCATCTGCGCGGGTGTAGGTACCCGTTTCGTCCAACGCGGCCTGTGCGGCCGACCATTCCGCTACCGGAAGCTTGAATATTTCAAGCTCATTGCGCATTTCAGCGTACTGCACCGCATCGGCGAGTTCGGGGATTACCGTGGGTTGCGAAAACGCCTGGTTAAACGTATAGGATAACGATGGTTTGCCCGTTTGGCCGCGCTTGGTCGTAATGAGGATAACACCGTTGGCCGCCCGCGCACCGTAGATGGCAGCGGAGGCGTCTTTCAGTACCGAGATGTTGTCGATGTCCGCCGGATTCAGTCGCGCAAAGCCCCCCGCGCGGGCCGGGATGCCGTCGATGACAACTAGGGGTTCGCTGTTCCCCAATGTATTCGTACCACGTATCCGTATAGCGGCATTATCGTAGCCAGGTTCGGCGCTGCTCTGCGTGGCGACAACGCCCGGCAGGCGCCCCGCAAGTGCATTGGATACGTTTACCGTAGGCGATTTCATCAGTTCGGCACTCTTTACCGAGGCAACAGAGCCCGTAATGGTCTCCCGACGCTGTGTACCGTAACCCACCACGACGACTTCTTCCAAATTAGACATCGCTGCGTCCAGCACAAGCCGGACATCGATTCGTTGTCCATCGGCAACCAGGGTCTGTGATACATAGCCCACATAGGAAAAAACCAACGACGCACCTTTGGTCACATCTATACTGTAGTTACCCTCGTCGTTGGTCGTTGTACCTGTTGTGCTGCCTGCTACGGCCACACTAGCTCCCACAATCGGCGCACCTTGGGTATCCGTAACCTTGCCCTGTACCGTAAGGGTACTGTCTTGTGCCATCAATGAAAGGCCGGGAAAGGCAATCAACATCCATAAGATGGCAATCGATGTACGGAAAACACGCTGATACAGACGATGCGGTCGCTTCAATAGCATTTGATTCATAATTGTGTGTTTTAATGATATAAAAAGAAAAAAATAGGCTACTTCAAAAAGGGTCCATACGCATTGGATTCTTTATAATTCATAAGGTATTACGATGCTTTGGAACAAAGCAGTTTGAATACTTCAATTACTTTTACGGTTAAAATAACACTTGTATTCGTCTATTGTTTCCGGCAGAAGAAAACCATTACTTCATACGCCAATCAGTTGGCGTATGCAAGCAATGCGATTCATACGTTTCTAGCAAACATGGTTTGTATCGTATCTGGAGATAGTTTGCCTACCCACTCCACTTCGGAGTTGGTTCATAATCGACCACAATAATAGGTGAATAGTTTCTAAATGTCAAATAAACAATTTAAAAAATCCAGCAAATATTTCCCAATTCATTGATAACAAATGTGTTGCTTCAAATCAAAGAGATAAACGTTGAGAAAACAATTATGTAATTCCGTTTTAATCCGCTATTATTGCATAGACGAATTGCCTACATTATGACAAAATACGCAAAAGAAAGCCGGATGTTAGTCGCCGTAGATTGTATCATTTTTGGCTTCGATGGATATAACCTCAAATTGTTGTTGGTAAAACGAGGGTTCGAACCCGAGAAAAACAAATGGAGCTTGATGGGAGGGTTCGTTCAGTCGGATGAACAACCCCAAGATGCTGCCTCTCGCGTACTGAAACAGCTTACGGGTCTCCAAAACGTTTATATGGAACAGCTGCTGGTCTTTGGTGAGCCTAAGCGTGACCCCATCGAGCGGACCATCAGCATCAATTATTTTGCACTTATCGATATCAAAAAATACGAGACGCAGCTCAGCAACGACTACCGTGCGGAATGGTTCCCCTTGGACCGTATACCCAAACTTATCTTCGACCATATTAAAATGGTACGGGATGCCAAGAACAAATTACGTTACAAAGCCGCATTGCACCCCATCTTATTTGAGTTATTACCAGAAAAATTCACCATTCCGCAAATCATGACGCTCTACGAGCAGGTTTATGATGTTGAATTGGATAAGCGCAATTTCACAAGGAAACTTCGATCGACCGGACTGCTTATCAAACAACTGGATAAAGACAAGGAAAACTCCAAGAAAGGCGCTTTCTATTATAAGCTGGATAAGGCCACCTATAAGGAAAAATTCACCAAATTTTTGAATTTCGTATCGAATCCCGAGTATTAGGGAGGGTATCGCTAAATAAAGAACCAACAATGAACAACAGACGTACATTCCTGAAACAGGCAGGGATAAGTATGGCAGCAGCCTATTTGAGTCCGTCACTGCTCTCCTCCTGCTCACCGCAAGGGAAATCAACGGCCACGTTAACCGAAGTCGGCCTACAGCTCTACACGCTACGCGACCAACTCGCCGAAGATGTGACGGCTACCATCGCCCGCGTAGCCGAAATCGGGTATAATCATGTGGAAACTTTCGACGCCATGATCGGCGCCGATGGGAAAACAACTTTCTGGGGCTTGGATATTCCGGCTCTGTCGGCGCATCTCCGCGACCATAACTTGAAAACGCACAGCGGACATTATGACCTAGCAGCATTCCTAACGCCCGGGAACGGCGATCAAGAAGCATTGAAAGCCTATATCGACACGGCCGCCGCATTGGGCCAACATTACCTCATTGCCCCCATACCACCCATCTTGTTGATCGATAAGCTAACGGCGGATAACTACCGTTTCATGGCCGACCAGCTCAATATAGGTGGCGAACTGGCTGCCAAATCGGGCTTAAAGATTGGTTATCATAATCATTTTTGGGAGTTTCGCACACTGGATGACGGTAACAAGGGGTTAGATATCCTTATCGAGAATACCACCGAAGACTTGGTTGCGTTCGAATTGGATCTATTCTGGAGCGAAAAATCCGGAACGGACAGTGCGGCATACTTCAAAAAGCACCCGGGACGTTTTCCTCTTTGGCACATCAAAGACATGGATAAAAACAATTCGGAGGTCATCATCGGGGGCGACTATGACGCGAAGCCATTCATGGAAATCGTTGAAGACATCACGTACGCGGAAGTCGGAACGGGAAGCATCGACTTCAAGCGTGTGATGGCGGAAGAAAAGACAGCCGGCCTGCAGTATGCCTTTGTAGAGCAGGACTTCATCACGATAGACCCGTTCGAGAGTATCGCGAAAAGCTATGATTATGTCAAAAACGAATTGCTGGGCTCATAGAGCCATGGTGTTTCCCGCCACCTTGACGGTAACGGGAAACACCATGCATTACTTAAACTGGTAAACCGTTTTGGTGGCATATTCACTACCCGGTTCCAGTACCGTAGAAGGAAAATCCGGCCTATTAGGCGCATCGGGAAAATGCTGGGTTTCCAAACAAAATGCCGAGCGGTAACCATATGTTTTCCCACCCTTGGCGTGTTGCACGTTATCCATAAAATTACCACTATAGAATTGCAGGCCCGGTTCTTCCGTCAGGATATCCATCACGATACCTGTTTTGGGGCTTTCCACCGTGGCTACCAACTGCAATCCTGGCTCTTTCTTCAACACAAAGTTATGGTCATACCCTCCACCAAGCAACAGCTGCCCGTCGGCCGTGTCAATCCGCGCGCCAATAGCCGTGGGCTGACGGAAATCAAACGGTGTCCCTTCTACAGGGGCGATTTCCCCGGTAGGGATCAGTGTCTCGTCTACCGGCGTGTAACCGTCGGCACGGATGGTCAACAGGTGATCCAAAATGGTACTATCCCCTTCGCCGCTAAGATTGAAATAGGCATGGTTGGTCAAATTCACCACGGTAGCCTTATCAGTCGTTGCATGATAGGCAATTTCCAACCCATTGGCCGCCGTTACCGTATAAATCACGGTTGCGTCCAAGGTCCCCGGATAACCGGCATCACCATCGGGCGAAATGTATTGCAGTTCAAGGCTGCTATCGGTGACATGCTTCACCTCCCAAACCTTTGAGAAAAATCCATTCGTACCGCCATGTAGGGAGTTGGGACCATTGTTGATTTCCAACTGGTATTGTTTTCCCTCAAGCTCAAATAGACCTTTGGCAATGCGGTTGCCATACCGGCCTACAACCGCACCATAAAACCCTTCACCAGGCTGCCGATAGGCAGGCAAGTTTTCATATCCCAATACCACATCAACAAGGTTGCCGTTTTGGTCTGGAACGTGCAGGCTCACTACACGGGCACCATAATTGGTAATCGCTGCTACCATCTCGCCATTGGTCAACGTATAGAGTTTGACCGAATCGCCATTTATTTCAGCTTGGAAGTCCGCTGGCGATACGGTCAAAACGGTTGAAACACCAGCAGTTGACGAGTGCTCTTGGGCAGGATTACAGGCCCATGCGCCGGCAAGGGCAAGAACGAGGGCTATTGATTTGCTTGCTTTTCTTATCATTATTTTAAAATCAGGTTAATAATGCCTATCCTCGCAAAGATAGCAGGAAAATCTGCATATAAAACAAAGTCACCCATCAATTCGTCACCTTCATCACGCCATGCATGATGCGCCAATGGCCGGGGAAGGTACACACATACGGGTAATCGCCCGGAGTATCGGGCACCGTAAATGTCAGTTCGTACCGTTCTTCCGGATTGACCAGCGGCATGCTGAACAACACGTCCGGTGTTGCCGGAATGTATTGCATTTCGACCCCATTGGGTTGTTTAGCCAGCGCATCGGCGGCTTCGCCCACTTTCTCTAAGCTGCCCGGTTTCAATAGCAACAGGTTGTGCTGCATGTGGTCGGGGTTCTCAAAGATGATCTTCAACGTCTGTCCCGCCTTGGCGGTGAAATGGGTCACGTCGTATTTCATCTCGCCGATAACCGCCTTGATGGTGATGGTATTATCGGCCACGACCGTTCCACCGCCCTCCGCTGCATGCAGGTTGACCGCAACAAGCCTCGTATTCGCCAATTCACCGGTGAAATGGAAGTCGTCGGGGTAGTCGCCCACATTGGGGAGCAGATCTTCCGTGCCCCATTGCCGCCGTCGGTTGTGACCGACCCGGATAACCCCGTCGGGCACTTTCGCGAATAATCCGGAAGCACGGCCTTCGGCAACCTGCCGACCATCTACAGATAAGGTCATCTTGCCGCCCGTAAGCAACGAAGCCTTCACCTTGAATGCCTCGGGCAGTTCATCGGCCGACTGGATGATTGTTTGGCGTCCGCTTTGGTTTACCTGGAAGTTCACCTTGCCATCTTTCATGTACACGGCATATCCGTTCCTACCGTCGCCATGCGACACCAACACACCCTCAACCAATACACGCCGCATTTCGGGGGGGCGGACATCACTGACGAAACTGATTTCTTGATTCGAGAAATCAGGGATTTGACGGCCCCCAACCGTTCCGCCACGTTCCATACCCAAGGGAAGCACCGTCATGCTTTTACCGGCAAATATCCGCTCGGCCAATGAACCATCGGTATTCGAGAGGTCGGGATGACCGATCTGCTGGTGATATTCACCCATGAACGCTTGCCGATGCACCGCACCGGCAATGAGCAGGGCATGTGAAATCCATTTATCCTGGATGTTTTCAGGTTGCTGCACGGCTTCGAAAATCGCTTTCCCGATCTCAACCGATGGTGCAGCATCCGAAAGTGCTAAAAACGCCGCCAGGCGCACACGTAGATCCGCATCTTTTGTAGCGCCAGACGCAATCAACTGCTGCACCACACCGTCATGGTTGATCGGGAGCGTCTGTACCGCAGCCCGCCGTACACCGGCAGCCGGGTGCTTCAATGCCTCCAACACCACCGTCAGGCTTTCCTCGTCGCTGCCATCCAACAGCCCCAACCCGTGCAGCGCCCATATGGCGTGTACGGCTGGGCCATTCGTATTCACCTCGTCCAGCGATTCATCCCGGATGAGCGCGTACAGGTCGTCTGCCACTTCGGTATTGCCTGACTCGACCAACAACCGCTGGGCGGTAAGCCGCCAGAACATATTATCGTTTTCCAACGCATCGACCAGCGTGCCCGGGCGATCGGGGTCTAACTTCACCGGCTTATACCGTTTGGCGTCTTCATGGACCAACCGGTAGATGCGCCCCTTGGTATTATCGCGTAAAGGGTCGATATAAGCGTTCCCTTCGCCGTTTTCAAAGCCGTCCGGCGTGGGGTTATGCTGGATGATGAAATTGTACCAATCCAATATCCACACCGCCCCGTCGGGACCTACCTTGGCAGCAACCGGACCAAACCAATTGTCGGAGCTTGCCACCATGTTCCAGCCGTCGCCCTTTTCTTTAAACCCAGCGCCCACCTGCTCCAGCACATGCCGGTGCACCAGCCTGCCCGTCGGCTCCGAGATGAATGCCACCCGGTTCCAGTATTCCTGTGGAAACGCCCGGGCGGTATACAGGGCATGCCCGGCCGCGGCGGTAAATCCGCCATGCACATCCACCTGCCTCAATTCTTTGGTAAGCACGTGCATACCATAATGCCCATCGATCTTTTCGATACCCCGCTCGCGTAAATTGGCCTTTTCGTAATACCGTGCCGGGATCGCAAAGAAGTCGCTATGCTCATTATTGGCCGTGGATATAAACACATCAAATTCTTCCGAAAAACCAAGCCCCCATGTGTTGTTGGTGGTATTGCCCAAAAATTCGAGGTGTTTCGCATCGGAGTCGAACTGGTACACCCCTGAACCGAACTTCTGCGGCTGGCCACCGATGGTGCCTTCAAATCCCGAATAGCCTACGGTTCCCCATATCTTGTTGTCCAACCCGTACTGCAGGTGCGATGGGCCAGCGTGGGTATCAAACGTACCCCAGCCATCGATCAGCACTTCCCGTACGTCGGCCTTGTCGTCGCCGTCGGTGTCTTTGAGGAACAGGAATTCGGGTGCTTGTGCAACGATGATACCACCATTGGCAAAGGTGAATGACGTCGGGATGTTCAACCCTTCCGCGAACACCGTGAATTTATCGGCCTTGCCATCGCCGTCGGTATCCTCACAGATCGTCACGCGATCATCTCCCTTGCTGTTATCGTTCCGTACGGTATTGGGGTAATCAACCGTTTCCACAATCCACAGCCTTCCTTTCTCGTCCCACTCCATGGCAATGGGCTTCCTAATATCGGGCTCGCTGGCAAAAAGTTCCAGTTTGAAGCCCACGGGTACCTGGATCAGCGTTTGCGATTCTTCGGCACTGAGTGGCAGTTGGTAGCGCGGTGGCGGATCACGGCGTTCGTAATTCGGCATGCGCCCTTCCTCGTATTGTGGTTGGGCAATGGTATAGGCATCCATCTTTTTCACCGCTTCGTCGCCGACCGCCCAACGGATACCGCTCTTGACCAACTGGAGGAATCCCGGATTGCGGAATGTACGTTCGTCATGTCCGAAGGCGGTATAAAATACCCGGCCTTCCCCGTATTCCTTCACCCACGTGTAGGGCTCGCGGCCCGCACTGTCTACCCGTTCCATCAGCACCTCGATATCATCAGCGATATGGTCGTGCACATAGGTTTCGTCCCATTCGGTCTCAAACGCGGTGACACCCGCCATGGCCGGGTGATCGGGTTTCACGATTTCTGCCGAAAATGCGCCGCCGCCATGGCTTTTGAATTGCCCGCCGATCAGTGCCACGACTTCCGGCGAATTGCGAAAGCAGTAGGAAGCTGAGTGCAAAGGGATAAACCCTTTGCCCGAGGCTACATAATCCAACAAAGCTTTTTCCTGGGTGGGGCTGATGGAATCGTGGTTGGCGTACAGAATCAGCCCATCGTACCGTTGCAGGTCCTGACGTGTCAAATCCTCGGGATCTACCGAATAGGTAATGTTCATCCCCTCGGGGAAATACTCCTGCGCCAAGATACCGGCCAACAACTCCGAGTCGTGGTGCTTGCTGGCGTGGCCAAGAAAAAACAGTTCCAGCCGTCGTGGCCCATCATCGCTACGCTGGCTCCCGCAGCCCAAAAAGAAGGGCGGTAACATGGCCAGCATGAGTAGTTTAATTAATCCTTTCATTTTATTGTTCAAACGACGTTTATTGATTGATAACTATATATTCATCGGTTAGCATGGCGGGCTACCTAGCCCGCCATCGCGGTGGACCGTCAGCGACCCGCCAGGGTAAAGTCTGGCAGGGGTATAAGTTCCCCACCTTTCAATGCCGATTCATGCGCCAAGATACCCACGCAGGTAATATTGGCCGACTGCCGCACATTGGGGAAAGGCTGGCGGCCTTTGGTCAATGCACTGACGAATTCATGAACCAAGTGTGGGTGTGACCCGCCATGCCCCGCACCTTGGGTGAAGGACAGGTGTTGGTTGTCGTCTTCATCATACACGCCTCCCGTTGTAAAATGTTGGATCGGCTTTGGCAGCAAATGCGCATAATCGGGGCATGTTACCTCCTCGGGGATTTCGTGCTCTTCTTTCTTCGCCGTATGGACCACGAGGGGGTTCCCTTCAATCAACGGCCATTCTACCGCTTTTTTGGAGCCATAAACTTCAAAACTCTCCCGGTATTGGCGTGCCGTATCAAACAACGACCGGTAAACATGTGCACTCAAATCCGAATCCCGAAATTTGATATGCGCGGTCTCCACGGCAAAGGTAGAGCCATAATGGTGATGCAATTCTTCGCGGATCGTTCCCGACCCGAAACACGACACGTATTCCGCCTCACTACGCGTTAGCCCAAGTACGGGACCCACGCAATGCGTCGCGTAATGCATGGGCGGCAAACCCGGCCAGTAATTCGGCCATCCATCCATATCTTGTTGGTGGCTGGCTTTGAGGAACTGGATTTTTCCCAATTCGCCTTTTTCATACAGTTCTTTCATGAACAGAAATTCGCGGGCATAGACCACGGTTTCCATCATCATGTATGTCAGGCCGGTTTCTTCCACGGCCTCCACCAACTGCCGGCATTCTTCCACCGTTGTAGCCATGGGTACGGTGCACGCCACGTGTTTGCCAGCGCGTAATGCTTTGAGCGACTGCTCCGCATGATTGGGTATGGGGGTATTGATATGCACCGCATCGACCTGATCGTCTTTTAGCAGCTCGTCATAATCGCGATACCGCTTTTCGATGCCGAATGCGTCGCCGATTTTATTCAGGCTTTCTTCATTGCGTTGGCAGATGGCATACATGTGGGCATCGGGGTGCTGTTGGTAGATGGGGATGAATTCCGCTCCGAAACCCAAGCCGACAATGGCCACATTGATTGGTTTTTTGCTCATGCTTTTCTGGTTTTCTATTTTTTTGCTTTTGCTGTTTACTATATGCTGTTTGCGTATAAAACAAGTCTCCGTGGGCAATCAGTTACCTACGCTCCACTTCTTCAAAAATGCGTATCCGTCGCGCGCGAAGGCGTCTTGGTTTTCTGCAAGGTTACGCCAGATACAGACCGCAGCCGCCAGTTCCTGATTCTCCGGTGTAAAGCTCTCTATCGACACCACCCCTTGATAGCCAATCGCCTCCAGCCCCCGCCGGTAGGCATCCCAACTGGCATTGCCCGTTCCCGGTGTACCCCTATAATTTTCGGATACCTGCACGTGGATGAGCTTCTCTCCCGATTTGACGATCGCTGCCTCCGGGTCAGGTTCCTCGATATTCATGTGGAACATATCCAAGCATATCTTGGCTGCGGGATGGTTGATATCGCCGATAAGGTGAAGCAAATCATCCACATTGTTTATCAAATCCGATTCAAAACGATTCAATGGTTCCAATGCGATTTCCAGCCCCCTGGCGGCCGCACTTTCGCAAACGGTCCGGAGGTTAACCACCGCCCGCTCCCACTCAATGGCGCGTTGCGCCGGTGCGACCATCCGTGCTTTCCCCACCGCCGAGTACATCGGCCCGGCGAAAAACCGGGAGCCAAGCGCGCGGGCGATGTCCAAACACGCTTCGATATAATCCAACCCGGTGCGTTGCAGCTGCTCGTCATCGCTCGTTAAATCACGTGTGGGACCAAACGCCCCGCATATGATTGCCTCCAACCCGTTCGCTTCCAGAGCCGCTTTTACCGTCGGTATATCAATCAATGCCGGATCTTCCACCGCAATTTCTACCGCGTTGTAACCCAGTGAAGCGATTTTCCCAAACAGCACAGCCGCCTCTTCTGCGTGGAACGGAGAAGTCCACAGCCATGTGCTTACCCCCAGTCTAACGTTCAATGCCATATTTCCACGATAACGCCGGTTATTTACCTGATTTAAAAAAATTTACCGTCGCCCCTACCTGTCAATCGGTCACTATAAGCTTTTAAACATTCGGACTAATTGATTATGCGGGCTAATTGTATCTGCTAAGGTAGCGGTTTGCGGCATTTCAACACTCCTATTAATTAACAAATGCCGACTGTATTTTATCTTATTAATGTCAACACCACACGATTAATGGATAATTAGCTAACATTTTCTTTACAATAAATGGAAAAGCCAGCCGTTTAATTATTTTTAGAACGCCAATAGGACCAAACAAGGAGTTATTATGAATGTCACGTTGAAAAAGACGGCCATCCAAAAAACCAGAATCCCGGAATCCAACATATTCTTCATCCGAGAATTGCACGATAGGCATTTCGATCCCACTTGGCACGCCCATTCGGAATACCAGCTTTTTCTGGTTGTAGAAGGTACCGGCACCAAATTCATCGGCAATACAGTCAAACCTTTTGATGGCGGCGATTTAACGTTCCTGGGGCCGAATATTCCCCACCTTTGGCGCAGCGACGAGTGTTACTTCGACCCCCACAGCGAAAAGGTCAGCCAAGGGTTGGTGATTTATTTCAACGGTGCCGCGCTTGGGCAGCTCATGGAAAAACAGGAATTCGACCAGCTGAAAGTCTTGTTGGAAAAAATTCGGCGCGGAATGGAAATCCATGGGGAAGCTGCCCGCCAGACGTCGGTGCTCATGCACGAATTGGTGCATTTACACGGCATGGAAAGCATCATACACCTATTCCGGATACTCGATTTGCTTGCCAAGAGCAAGGAATACCATCTGCTACATGATGACATGGTGCAATACAAGCTAAAAGACGTCGAAACAAACCGGATTAACATTGTCTATAACTATGCGGCCAAGCATTTCAAATACAAAATCACCTTGGAGGAGGTCGCCTCGCTGCTAAATATGACACCCACATCGTTCAGCCGTTATTTCACGATGAAAACCAGTAAATCATTCTCCTATTTCCTTACGGAACTCCGTATCCGGAATGCCTGCAAGCAGCTTTCCACGGAAGAGGCGAAGACCATCGCACAGATTTGCTATGAATCGGGATTCAACACCTTGTCCAACTTCAATAAGCAGTTCAAAACGTTCATCGGTATGACGCCCACAGAATACCGACAGAAGTTCTTGACACTTTGATTTACGACCCGAACCGCTTCCTCAACGTCAACCCGTAGGTAACCGGCCGCCCCAAATGCACCGCAGCAAAACCAAAGTCGTATGCGTAGTCGGCATAGCGCTTGTCGGCAAGGTTCTGTCCCCATAGGATAAGTTCATATCCGTGCAATGAATAACCGATATGGGCATTCAGCAGGCTGTATGATTTTTGCCCCAGCGTGTTCTCCACAGTGAAATACTGCTGGCCAATGAACTTACCATATACGCCCAATTGTAATTGCTGCGAAGTACCGATTGGCAAGTCATATTGCGCACCCAGAAAACCGGTCCAATCCGGCGTAAATACAGGTCGGTTGCCTTTCAATTGCACGTTTCCATCTTCGCCCGCCGTGTTCAAATCGAGATAACGGGCATGGGTAAATGCCGCATTGCCCCAAAGGCTAAGGTTACGCACCACCCGTGCGGTGGCTTCCACTTCAAGGCCCATGCTTTCCATGCGGCCCGTGTTCTGTGTTACGGTGATGGCATCGGGCAGCACCAGGGTGGGTACCTGTGCGTTATGTACGCGCGTATAAAAAGCAGCTAGGTTCACTTCCAGCTGTCGATTAAACAATCGGTTTTTGGTACCCACCTCTACATTGTCGCTGTACTCCGGATCGAACGCCCGTAAAGCCGCCTCGCTAGGGTCGGAAGAAAGCTGCGAAATACCCCCTGCGCGGAACCCACGGGTGTAGCTCCCATATATTTGGCTACGATCGTGGAAAGCATATTTGACACTGAAGCTGGGGCTAAGTGCATAAAAATCGGCTGAAGCCGACGTATCCGGTTGCAGCACGACCAGGTCACCCCCATCGGGCTGGAACTCGCCACGTGCATCCAGGGCTGCATGCTCGTAATCATACCGCAACCCCGCTTGGAGCTCCAATCCGTTGTCAAACCGATACCCCAGCTGCCCGAAAACGGCAGCACCTTGGTTGGTCGCCGAATTGGTGAGGATACTGGTCGTATTGACCGGCGCCCCCATCATCTCGGCCTGCGCACCGAAATGCGTGCCCTGTTTCGTGGGAGCGTTTTGATGAAACAAGAACATTCCGGCCGTCCAGTTCATCCGGCTATTTTTCGATGGCGCCGAAGAAAGTTTAAACTCCTGCGTGAACACCTTCACATTGTTCCAGTCTTTGCCATAGTCGTTGACAATGGAGACCATGTCCAATATGGAAAAATCACCATCAATGGGGCTTCTGTAAAAACGATAGTTTGCTTGGTATGCCGTCTGTGAGCTGAAACTAACGGTATTTCCAAAATGGTTGATGGATAACGAGGCATTGCGCGACTCATCGACCATAGTGGTCTTTGCGTCCTGACTCACATGGAAAGGGTGACTAAACGTTTCATCCATATCCATGCTCAATGCAAACGCACCGTCGTTCCGGTTGGATACGTGTTTGAAATTGAGCGTCATGGCCCATTGGGCGTTTAACAGGTATTTCAGGTAATAATTGCCGGACACAGCCTGTTGCCTGTCATAATCCGAACCGTCGAAGTCGTTTTTATAAAACCCATCCAGGCCGTTATATAGCAGCGATGCCCCAAAGAACAGCTTGTCTTTCACAACGGGTGCACGTAACCCCGCCAGATAGCGCTGTTGGCCGTGGCTGCCGAGGTTGACCTCCACAAAACCGGTTGCTTGGTTGGTAGGTTGCTTGGTAACGATATTGATTACCCCACCCATCGCATTCCGGCCGTACAGTGTGCCCTGCGGCCCGCGAAGCACTTCAATCCGCTCCACATCCTGCAGATAGGGAATATAGGTATCCAAGCCGAATTGGTTCACCCCATCCACGTAGGTAGCCACCGCCTGATTGTAGGATGTGGTAGTAATACCCCGTAGCGATGCCACATTCCGGCCATCGCCCGGATTAGCCATATTGAGGTTGGGCACCACGGCCGTGACATCCATGATATTCCACATATACTGCTGCTCTACCGCCTTACTGCCAACCACCGATAAACTGGCAGGGATATCGTGTGGGTCACTTTCCATTTTCTGTGCCGTAACCACCGCTTCATCGAGGCGGTTTTCGATGCTACCCAATTGGATATCAATGGTCAAATCCCCGTCAACCAACAACGTATGGTTTTCCGTGGCATGGCCCAAGGCACTAACCCTGATGATATGGTTGCCGGACGGCACCTGTTGAAGCACGAAATTCCCCTGCTCGTCGGTGGCTGTTGCCAGGTTGGAATTCAGCACTTGTATGCTCGCGCCGGGCAGACCCCGGTTATTGGAAGACAGCACCCTACCGTTTATCCTATACTGGGCCAATGCCGTAGTCGTAGCCACCGCCACACATACGATTACTAAAAACACACCGCGTAAAGACGCTTCAACCTTGGGTATCCGTATCATTATTCTTTCTTGCTTGAGATTTTTTTTGAGACACGGCGAAATTACTATAATTCCTATCATAAATGCAAATGGCCATGCCATGTGTTGCGGGAATCGGTATATTCTTTATATATTAGTGGCGCAGTTACTAATCATTTTAAGCCCTTATGCGACTCCTTCTTATAGGCATCTGCTTCCTGTCGTTTCCCCTTTTGCTTACCGCGCAAAACAATGGGGCGGTCAAAGGAATCGTCGTAGACGCAACCCGCCAACCCTTGGAAAAAGCGACCATCGCAATCGTTTCCGTGAAAGATTCCATTGTCGTCACTTATTCATTGACAGACAACAGTGGCAAGTTCAACCTCATTAAAATACCCACATCGCAGAAGCTGAAGATGCACATTACGCACGTCAGCAGTTCGCCCTATAGTTACGAATTTAACCTCAAGCCGAACGAAACGCTTGCGCTCGATACCGTGGTGATGGCCGGCGTTAGTCTTGGCGAAGTGGTGGTCACACAGGTTGCGCCCGTACGGCTGATTGGCGACACATTGGAATTCAAAGCCGATTATTTTAAAACGCGGCCCAACGCCAGTGTGGAAGAATTACTCCAACTGCTACCTGGACTTCAAGTGAACGTGGACGGCTCGATTTACTACCAGGGGAAGCAAGTATCGGGGATACGGGTCAACAACAAAGATTTCTTTTCGCACGATCTCACCATCGCAACACGCAACCTAGACGCCTCGCTGATTGATGCTGTGCAGGTGGTGAAAGACAAAGGCGAATCTAAGCGGGAGGTCCTAGATGATACGGACCTTCCCATCATCATCAACCTGAAAACGAAAAAGGAATTTGTGAAGGCCAACTTCGGGAAATTCTATGCCAGCGGCGGTACACGTGACCGTTATGAATCGGGCGCCTTGGTCAACACCTTCAGAGATACCCTGCAGATCAGTTTCATCGGCTATGCCAATAACCTGAGCCGACAGGGTTTCAACTACAGTGAACTGGGTCAGTATGGCGGGCTGAACCGTGCGGAGAATAACTTCATCAGTATCATGAATTACGGTGGGCTGCAAAACAAAATCTCAGCAGGCATCAATGCGAATTATGATATCGCCAAAAAATTGAAAGCCAATTTGATGTATACATTTGAGCAGCAGAATGACTACCTAGATAACAGCGGCACGAATTCAAACTTCTACGAGTCGGTCACTGAAATCGCGAACAACCACAGCAATGCAACCTATAAAAACTATGAACATAGCGTGCGGGCATTTGCAAGGTACAAGCCCGACACGACCGCTTCGGTATCGTTAGATGTCAATGTGGCATTCCGCCGTAACGCTAACGAGCATTCCGGCGGCTCGAATAGGCATCGCGATGAAGGCACACAGGTGCAGGAAAGCGAAAGCAACAGCAACAGTTCCTCGGGTAATCGGAACTTCCGCTATAGCTTCCATGCAGAAAAAAAATTACCCGCCTCGAAGATACTCCTGTCGCTCCAACAAAACACCGGCATCCATCAATCGGAAAACAACAATAACCGCAATTCGTTCAATCGGTACTACCTGTTTAACGACAGCACTGTCAATCAAGGGATATTACAGCTTACCAACGGAAATAATACGTCTATTAACAATACCTTCAATATACAGGTACCTATCCGCGAACAGCTGAATTGGGACGTCTATGCCCGCTATAATTGGGAACTGGACCGGAATATTGAGGAAATAGACAGTAAGATCAACGCGGATGCATATTCGAGCCGGAATGACATCGCCAATAACAAGCAGGGGCGATTTAACTTCCTATATATCGGCACGCGTGCAAACGCCTCCTTGTTCAAGAAGAAGCTACGGATCACCGTCGGTATCGAACAATTGGATTTAAGCCGCAACTACCATTATTACGGAAAAGTAGCCGATCTAGATGATCGACACCGTTATTGGTTGCCCAGTGTCTCGTTAACTTATATGGGTCTGCGGCTGTCGTACAACAAACAGGTACGGCTACCCTCCTTTTACCAGATTGTAGCGGTAAACTCCGACCTCTACCCCACCTCGCTGACCATCGCCAGCCCTTATTTCAACAACCAAAAGGAACAAACGGGGCGGATAAGCTATTACAAACGGTTTGCAAATGCCCATCTCAACCTCAACGCTACGGTAAACTACACGGTCAACGATTCATCGATCGGCTCGAATACGACGTACGATGTGAGCAGTTCTGAAAATACGCGGACCTATTACGAAGCTCCCGGAACCGCACGCCTGTATGGGTATGTCAGCGTCAACAAACGTATCGCGCAAAATAAGACATGGAACATCAATTGGAATATCTCCGGAAATGGATCGTCGAGCGAATCGTACAGCATTGTGAATGGCGAGGAAAATAGAACACAACGTCTTTACGGCAATCTGAATAGTAGCCTTACGGTAACTTACAAAAATAAAATCACGGTAATACCAACCTATGGGTTTGGCGTTAACAAGAGCAAGAATCAGCGGCAAACCGCTAACTTCCGCGACATCGAAAATGTAGACCATAGTATCGGTGGTATGCTGCGGCTGGATGACATCCGAAAATTCCGCTTGGAGACTTCTTATACCATAAGAAACCAGCCCCGGAATCTGGGCAATGACCGTACCAACCTGCACCTCATAAATGCGTCCTTATACTACCCCATCATGCAACGAAAAGGAGAGCTGAAATTGACGGCCTTTGACATCCTTAATCAAAATCAAAGTATCTCTATGGGAGGCAGCGGCAACTCCAACTACTATAGCGAACGATTAACCTTGCGCCAATATTTCTTGTTGGGATTGGTGTATAAGTTTCTGGCTACCTCGGAATAACAACGCATGCACACCAAACAACTTGGCGGCTAAAAAATTCTGCATCGGCCCTGTCTTTTTTCTTTTAGTCTGCCAATAGCGCCCGGGCAATAACCAAACGCTGGATTTCGGAAGTACCCTCGTAGATTTGGGTGATTTTGGCATCGCGCATCAAGCGCTCCACATGGTATTCCTTCACATAACCATAGCCGCCGTGTATCTGCACCGCCTCCACGGTAGTCTGCATGGCCACTTCCGAAGCGTACAGCTTAGCCATGGCGGCAGCTTGTGAATACGGTTGACCACGGTCTTTGAGCCACGCCGCTTTAAGGCACAATAGCCGTGCTGCCTCGATCTGTGTAGCCATGTCGGCCAACTTGAACTGTATGGCCTGATGGTTGGCGATGGGCTGGCCAAATGTGTGGCGTGCTTTAGCGTAATCGCGAGCAAGTTCATATGCACCCGACGCGATGCCGAGCGCCTGTGCGGCAATGCCGATGCGCCCGCCTTCCAAGGTTTTCATCGCAAACTTGAAGCCGAAGCCGTCCTCACCAATCCGGTTATTTTTCGGCACTTTTACGTCGTCAAACAGCAGGGAATGGGTATCTGACCCCCGTATGCCCAGCTTATTCTCTTTGGGCCCCACCGTAAAACCTTCCATTCCTTTTTCCACGATGAGCGCATTGATACCGCGATGCCCTTTTTGGGCGTCTGTTTGCGCAATCACTAAATAAGTCGATGCAGTATTGCCGTTGGTAATCCAGTTTTTGGTGCCATTGAGCAGGTAATAGTCACCCTTATCTTCAGCCTTTGTGCGCTGGGAAGTCGCATCCGACCCCGCTTCGGGCTCCGATAAGCAGAACGCTCCGATGCGTATACCGGCGGCTAGGGGTTTCAGGTATTTCTCTTTCTGTTCTTCCGTGCCGTAGGTTTCAAGGCCGTAACATACCAATGAATTATTTACCGACACCACCACCGACGCCGATGCATCGATCTTGGATAGCTCTTCCATTACCAGCACGTATGAAACCGCGTCAAGCCCGGCGCCGTTATATTTCGGGTCGACCATCATACCCAAAAAACCTAATTCGCCGAGCTTCTTTATCTGTTCGGCAGGGAACCGTTGCTTTTCATCGCGCTCGATGACGCCGGGCTTCAGCTCGTGTTGTGCAAAATCGCGGGCAGCGTCCCGTATCATCCGTTGTTCTTCGGTGAGTTCGAATATCATAATCAGGAGGTGTTTGGAAACAAAGATAGAAAAAATGCGAAACTGGACATGAAATACCATATTTCCAATAATCCGTATCTTGCCATCCGTATGGAAATTGTACAACAACTGGTGACCTTGCGGGCGCGACCAAGGGGTTTCCACCTCATTACGGCCGATATCGAAGATGGCTTGTCAGCCATCGGGCATTGGCGTGCGGGGATATGCCAAGTATTCATCCAACATACCTCAGCGGCACTTACCCTCAACGAAAATGCAGACCCCACCGTCCGCATCGATTTCGAAACCTATTTCAATAAAGCGGTACCCGAAAACGAGCCCGACTATCGCCACGATTACGAGGGCCCGGACGATATGCCAGCACATATCAAATCATCATTATTGGGCGCTTCGGTCACCATCCCGATACGCAACGGGCGACTGGCATTGGGTACGTGGCAAGGCATATACCTCTGCGAACACCGTAACCGCGGAGGCAGCCGCCGATTAATTATTACCGCGTGGGGTAACTAAAAAAAATGCGACCATACTTACGCAGGCCGCATTCTTTGATTTGTTTGTAGGATATCGCTCCGTTACGAGCCTGCTTCGTCCAATGCTTCTTCTTTCATCTTATCGTTAGCTACGATAACAATCTCCACACGGCGGTTTTGTGCGCGTCCCGCTTCGGTATTATTATCGGCAATGGGTTCGTGGAAACTACGACCCTCTGTTTTCACACGGCGTCCTGCTAGTCCCTCGGAAACCGCGAAACTTTTTACCGACTTTGCCCGACGTTCGGAAAGCCCCTGGTTATAGTTATCGGTACCTTTGTTATCGGTGTGACCGATAACCAGGATATCTGTATCGGGGTTGTTATTCAACGATTCCACCAGCTTGGCAATATTGTCCTGGGCCGCGGGTTTCAAGTCGGTTTTGTCGAAATCGAACAGGATACCTGAGTCGAACTTGACGATGATACCTTCCTCTGCCTTGATCACTTCTGCCCCCGCTACCGTACGTTCAATCTCTGCCGCTTGTTTATCCATTTTCCGGCCGATGAGTCCTCCGGCTACACCGCCGATAGCAGCTCCCGCAATCGCGCCAACGGCCGTGTTACCTGCTTTATTGCCGATAAGAGCCCCCAACGCACCGCCAGCCACGGCGCCCGTTGCGGCACCTTTTTGGGTGTTGCTCATGGATTGGATGGTGCCGCAACTGCTCAACAATAGGGCTGAGGTAGCGACAGACAGTCCAAATAATACGATTCTTCTATTCCTAATCATAACATTAACGTGTTGTTTTCCGGAATAAGTGCAAACCCAATGCCAAACCTTGTCGGGGTGGCGATTTACTTCACTGGCTTGTCTCCGGCTTGGGTAGCTCGGGCAATTTGGGTGCGGCTGGCCGCCCATCACGGTCAAATTGTTTGAACGACTGCACGATATAGGCCGTTATATCGTATTCGCCCCAATACTGCGCCTTCTCAAAAGACGGTCGATACCAGAACATGAAATTCGTTAAGTCTTGGTCTTTAAGGCCGGTAAGTTGCTGGATTTTGGTCCGGCTGAATTTCCGGTCTACATCCGTTTCGGCGAGCTCCCTTTCCATATAATTGTGGAAACGCCGCGCATTCCGGGGCGTACGGCCAAACAACTCGTATAAGGAGGTAATTGGATTAAAAATGTACGCAAGTGCCGGTGGTTTGCCATCGAAATAGACACCTTGTTTGCGGTAACCGCGCATCGCATCGCGAAGCTCGGCTTCTTTACTCGTCCGGTTCACATCCACTTGATCCAAGAGGATGCTTGCCAACCGCATGTCGACAAGGATGTCACTGAGCGTTTTGACCTCGGTACGCACCGTTTCGTAACCCATCAGCGTTATCACGAGCGTATCGCCCACGGTGGCCCTGATCTCAAAGGTGCCCAAACTGTTAGAAACCGTGGATTGGCTGGTATTGCTATTGGAAATCGTGGCACTGCCCAGCCGTTTACTTGTCCCCGCTTCGACCACGATACCCCGGACGGGGCCAGCCTCTTGGGCCGTCAACCACTCGGGCAGTACCCACATCGAAACAAACAACACAAGTAGACTACGGTAACTCATCAATTTATTGGACTGCTTATCCCGCCAAACGTTTAATATACAAAACCCTTATTGACGGATGCCTCATTTCTTGTACGGATAAAACACGAAGTTGGCGCCTTCGGGCACGATGACGAACAAACACATAAAGTCTTCCGGCTTTTTGAACCTCTTGATAAAGTGTGCTTTCCGGTCTTCCTTAATTACCCCCCGCTCTACGAAATCTTCGAGGGTCGACGCATGGATGGACCAATTCGTTCCCAGTTCGTCCTTATCCAGTATCAATTCGCCCAATGCCACTTCATGCTGGTGGGCAATGAAAATAGGGTATGCCGATAGCCCTTCGGCCATGATTTCTACGGCGATTTCCTTGATAGAATCGCTGTAGAAGTCTAAATCCACTTGTAAGCTCTTCAGCGGACTCTCCTTTTTCGGTTGCCCATCGTCGCCGGCTTGCGCGGCAAGTAAATCTTCTAAGTCCATAACAATTAAACGTCAATTCGCGGGTCGTCACTTCAGCCTTTTAGCGCAAGCAACACCACGTTTTCAACATGCTGCGTATGTGGAAACATATCGACCGGACGGATGCGCCGGACCGCGTACCGCTCAGCGAGTAGCGCCAGGTCGCGTGCCTGGGTGGCGGCATTGCAGCTCACATACACCAGTTTGGGTGCAGCCATCTCGAGCAGCCTCGCTACCACGTCTGGGTGCATTCCGGCCCGTGGCGGGTCCACAATGACCACATCCGGCTTGCCGTTTGTGGCTACGAAATCTGCCGTAAGCACGTCTTTCATATCCCCCGCATAAAACTTCGTATTTTGGATGCCATTGATCATCGAATTGATTTTCGCATCTTCGATGGCCGACGGCACATACTCTACGCCGATTACTTCAGCAGCGTGCCGCGCAACGAAATTGGCTATCGTACCCGCGCCGGTATACAAATCATACACGCGTTCCCATCCTTCTAAACCCGCAAAATCGCGGGTTATCTTGTAAAGTTCGTAAGCTTGCGCAGAGTTGGTTTGATAAAAAGACTTGGCCCCGACTTTAAAGCGCAAACCCTCCATTTCTTCGAAAATATGGTCGCGCCCAGCGTACAAATGGATATCTTGGTCAAAGATGGTGTCGTTTTTCTTTTGGTTAACCACATACAACAGCGACGTAATTGTTGGAAATTCCGACTGCAGGAAGGCCATCGTCGCTTGGATCGTTTCATCGTCGGTGTACGCGAAAACAACAATGACCATCAGTTCACCTGTCGACGCCGTGCGGATAATCAGGTTACGCAATGCCCCTTCGTGCTGCCGCAGGTCGTAGAACGAGATGTCGTGTTGCAATGCGTATGAGCGAAGCCCGTTGCGGATGGCATTCGAGGGGTCTTGCTGCAAATAACAATGCTCGATGTCGAGAATTTTGTCGAAACGGGACGGCACGTGGAACCCTAGCGCACGCATCTCCAGGCTTTCATGGGCATCGTCGATGTCTGTAAGCCACCGCTTGTTGGAGAACGTGTATTCCAGTTTATTGCGGTAATACCGTGCTTGTGGCGCGGGCAATATCGCTTCCATCATAGACGTATCCACCTTACCCAAGCGGGTAAGTGCCTCATCCACACCTTTTTGCTTATAGGTAAGTTGTGCCGGATAATCCATGTGTTGCCATTTGCATCCACCGCACACACCGAAATGGCCACAAAATGGCGTTATACGATGTGCTGACGACTCCTTGATATGCCGGACGCGCGCCTCCGCAAAATTCTTCTTCTTCCGGGTCAATTCGACATCCACCACATCTCCCGGGATGGCCTTATCGACAAAAACCACGAGGTCGTCAACCTTCGCTACGCCTTTGCCCCCCTCGGCTATATCCACAATCGAAACATCTGCCAGTAACCGCTGCTCGGCTGTCAATCTTTTTCTGCTCATAAAACGTACAAAGGTACGCGTTTTGTGGGGGTATGAGAAAAACATTCGTCATGCGTGTGCTACTCGTCCCATTTTTCCTGCTCCTCGGCATATTCAGCGCCCAATCAAACCCGTTGACCAAGATGCAGCCCCTCCAGGATACTTCTCTGCGCGCAAAAAGCGTGTATGTGGAATATGGCGGCCCTTCGGCCATTTATTCCGTTACGTATGACACGCGTTTTACGCGCAGTAACAACGGTTGGGGGCTCCGTGCCGGCGTTGGCTTTTTGCCGAGCCAAGGCATCAACAATATTTCCGTACCGGTACAAGTGAACTATTTACTGGGCAGCACGCGGCATTTTTTCGAAGCGGGGGCGGGAGCAACCTTTTTCCACGGCAACCAAACCAACTCATGGTTTGGCCCCCAAAAAGAAGGCTCGTTGGTTTTCGGCTCATTAAGTGCAGGCTACCGGTACCAACCGCTGCAGCGGGGAATAACGGCACGCATAGGGATGACAGGCATAGCAGGGCCGTTTAACAACAATTCCGTAGCGGCGCTTCCGCACATAAGCGTCGGGTACCGGTTTTAATCGCCGTCTACCGTCGCTTTTACCAGGTAAGGGAGAATTTCTTTCTGGAAGGAGACGAAGTTCTTGCGTACATCGGATTCGCTTACCGACGTGAATGCAAACGAGAAAACGATGTTCTTACTGGCCTTGATAAGGAAAGTAAGTTTTTCGGGTGTCACCGCGCCACCGATTTCCGCATTGTTGATAAAAGAGCTGATCAATAGAAACTCAAGGTCATCAGAGAGCGTACGCAGGTATTCCTGTGTGTTGGCCGACTCGCGGATGAAATCCCACCCCAGAAACTCGTTGCATATCGCATAGGTGAGGCGGCTCACGCGGAGGATGGTATTGCCGAGATAGGTTTCGAGATCAGCCTGATGATTGTATTTACTCAATAGATCGGCCACACTTTCGCGGATATAATCCATCAGAATGGCATGCAGCACAAGCTCTTTGCTATCGAAATATTTATAGATGGTTGCCTTGGCAATTTTTGCGCGGCGTGCAATTTCATTGACACTGGTTTTTTTATAGCCATAGCGCCTGAAAAGCTCACGAGCTGCCTTTTTGATTGATTCTTTTACTTTATCCGCTTCCATTAATTAATTTGAAACGATTAAGATATCGCCATTCCGTCTTACATAATATGGTCTGAGTGGACATTCCGCGACCGCTGATGGCGAACCGTTGGTTAAGATAAATTTCGCACCGGAACAAGGATCCACCGCTACCGGCCCTTCTCCTTCCAGCTCCACCGCGCATCGTTTTTCCGGATTAACGGTACTGCACCTGTCAAACGCTACGTATTGCCCTTCACTCACCTGCATAACGATAAGACCGGCAACCCCACCATGTTCGGCCCCTAAAGCCACCGGCTGCATGAGTAAGCGTAGTTCGTTGAATTCCACCAGCGATATAGTCTCCTGGAATGGAATGTAGTCCACCACATTGCATCCGCCCTTTTTACATCCGGTAAGTGAAAGGCATCCGATGAAGAATAAGAACAGCCGACCCTTGGCCATGCGCTAATAATTAAATCAACTCCGTCTCGAACTGGCTCAGGAAACGAACATCGTTTTCAGAAAACAGCCGGAGGTCTTTGATTTCGTATTTGAGGTTGGTGATCCGTTCAATACCCATCCCAAAGGCGAAACCACTGTATTTTTGCGAGTCGATACCACAGTTTTCGAGCACATTGGGGTCGACCATGCCACATCCCAATATCTCGACCCAACCGGTTCCTTTGCACATCGCACATCCCTTACCCTTGCAAATGGTACAACTGATATCCATCTCGGCGGAGGGCTCGGTAAACGGAAAGTACGACGGGCGGAAGCGCACTTTGGTATCCTCACCGAAAAGCTCCTGTACAAAATAGTACAACGTCTGTTTTAAATCGGCAAAAGATACATTTTCGTCGACATACAATCCTTCTACCTGATGGAAAAAGCAATGTGCACGGGCCGATATGGCTTCGTTGCGGTAAACCCTCCCCGGCATGATGGCACGGAATGGCGGCTGGCCGTTCTCCATCATCCGCACTTGTACGGACGAGGTATGGGTACGTAGTGCAATGTCGTTACCATCTTGCTTCTTGATGAAAAATGTATCCTGCATATCCCGCGCGGGGTGTTCAGGCGGGAAGTTAAGTGCCGTGAAGTTATGCCAGTCGTCTTCAATTTCAGGCCCTTCGGCCACCACGAAGCCCAGCTTCTTGAATATCTCTACGATTTCCTTACGCACCAACGCAAGCGGATGCCTCGATCCCACAACGAATCCCTCGCCGGGTAAGGTAAGATCCCCGACCTCACGTTTATTGAACGCCGGATTAGCAGCAAATTGTTCCTGGATCGTTTTGTATTTTTGTTCAGCAGCTTGTTTAAGCTCATTCAGGTTTTTGCCGAGCGCACGTTTCTGTTCTGGTGAAACGGATTTAAACGCCTCGAACAAATTGCGTATCACGCCCTTGGCCACTAAAAACTTTAACCGGAAGGTTTCCACATCCCCCGGCGACTGCGGTGTAAACTGCTCGATTTCTTGCGCGTACTGTGCTATCTTCTCGTCCAACATGACGCCAAAGATACAGGAAAAAAATAGAAATTTTTAAAACAGGGAATCCTCGTCGCCGTCGTTCTCTTTGAAATCGACCGGTGTGTTTCCATGCTCGTCTTTTCTAGAGGTTTGTTCTGTCGAGGCCTGTGTGCCACCGGCATTGGCCGGAACCTCAAAATCACTTCGTCGGCCCAATAATGTGAAATTATCGGCCACCACCTCCGTTGTGTAACGCCTTATTCCCTCTTTGTCTTCATAGGTCCGTGTGCGCAACTTCCCTTCGATATAAACCAATTTCCCTTTAAATAAGTATTTGGCGGCAACTTCGGCTAGCCCCCGCCACATGACGATGTTGTGCCACTCGGTCTGCTCTACCCGGCGGCCATCCTTATTATACATTTCTGAAGTTGCCAACGGAAAACTGGCTACGGTAACATTCCCCTCCAAATGGCGTACTTCGGGGTCTTTACCGAGGTGGCCGACTAAAATAACTTTGTTGATGCCTGACATAATTTAGGTATTTCTTTGGTTAACCATACAATCCTTTTAAAAAAGAATAAATCAATTGCGGTTTAGCTAATGTACCCAAATCTTTGATAAAAACATAACTCCACGCTATTTTTTTGTCGTTGAGACCCTCGTGGCCATCCACGGCGATGAATTGTGCGTGAAGGTTCTGGTGACTCAACACATGCTTCACCGGCCGTCCCAACTGCCTCAAACCAGCATTTGGCCCGAAGTGCGCGATAACCGCTTCTTCCGCGGCCAACTCCGCGAGGTCCATTCGATGGGTTGTCTCAATCAACGGCAACTCATATAGGCTTTCCCAAATATCACCCCGCCCACGCTTATTCATCAAGATACGGTCGCCATTCTCCACTACGAAATAATTGAAATACCGGTTACGACTTGCTTTCCCCTTAAGTTTTACAGGCAATTCTTTTACCCGGTTTTCTTTCCATGCCTGGCATTCCAACCGCAGCACACAGTTGCCGCAATCGGGGTTGTTGGGCTTGCATTGCAAAGCGCCGAATTCCATGATCGCCTGATTGTACAAGCCCGGGCGGCTACTGTCCAAGAGCTCCTGTGCCAACCTCAGAAACACTTTCCGTCCGCCGGTGGAGTTGATGGGCTCATCGATGCCAAAATACCTCGCCAACACCCTGAATACGTTACCGTCTACCACCGCCCGGGGTTCATTGGCCGAAAAAGAAGCAATCGCCGATGCAGTATATTCACCGATGCCTTTCAGCTTAATGAGGTCGTCGTAGCTGCTGGGGAACACACCGTCGTGATCGGCGACGACCGCTTTGGCGGCCCGGTGCATATTGCGCGCCCTTGAGTAATAGCCGAGCCCCTGCCAATGCCGTAATATTTCGCCCTCGGAGGCCGATGCAAACGACGCCACATCTGGAAAATGGGACACGAACCGATGGAAGTAAGGAAGCCCCTGCGCCACCCGTGTTTGCTGCAGGATTACCTCCGACAGCCAGATGACATACGGATCCGTGGTGTGGCGCCAGGGCAAATCCCGCTTATGTTGGTTATACCATGTAATGATGTCGTTGGAAAATGCCATGTGGCAAAGGTCCCCTTTTTTTAGCTTGTCTCCAACATCCGCATGCGGTAGCCATTCATGGCCGTAACGCCAAGCTGTTGCACCAGGCGGTAATTGACCACTGCCCCCACGGCAGCGCCGATTACCGGAATCAGTTGGGCCATTTTCGCTAAGTCGATGTAATCGCGGTATTCCAGCTGAAATGTGCGCCAATCGAAACTGTCGATATCGTCCGGCAGCCCTTCGGCATACGTTTCCCAATCGCACAGCCGCCGATAGACGGCGGCCCGGTGCTTATGACTCGAAAAAGCCAGTTGGAATACGGTAAGCAAAAAAAGGCGTTCCTTATATTGACGTACATCGTAGCCATATGTTGTGGCAATATCGAACAGCATTTTCACCTTAATGGCCAGCAGTGCGGGAAAATCGGCAATCCCCATCAAGATACCGCCCGCACCCGTTACGGCGCCTTCCACGGAAGCGGTTTTCCTGTAGGTGTCTATGAGCTTCCTGACATAGGCTTCGCGTAGTTGGAAACTTCCATAAGCCCGTGGGGAGGAGACCGTGTATGTGGTGCCGAATAATACACCCTTCACCATTTTCTCGATGGTGAACGTGATTACTTGGTGAACCTTCTCCGGAATGAGGTCATTCAGTTTGGCCTGTATATTTTTTGCCCATACCGCACCCATCGGCTGCTTCTTTGTCATCTTATGCTTCCAGAAGGCCAATTCAATCATCACTTTTTTCCGGTACACCGGCGACATGTCCGGCTCCCTATCGTGTTTCATCACGTATTTCGACGGTGGGTAAACGGCATTGTTACATTCGAACGCAGGTTTTCACATAAACGGGCGACAAAAAAAACGAACGACCTTTGTATTGAAAGAAAATCTATTAACTTTGTAGACTACAAATTCATTAACATATAATTAGGAGGAATAATATATGAGTTTAAGATTAGGCGATACCGCGCCGAATTTCAAAGCGGTAACGACGGTAGGAGAAATCGACTTCTACGATTACACCGAAGGCAAATGGGTAGTGTTGTTTTCGCACCCGGCCGACTACACACCGGTATGTACGACTGAGTTGGGCCGTACCGCGCAATTGAAAAGCGAATTTGACAAGCGCAATACCGTCGTACTCGCGGTGAGCGTAGACCCTATCGATAGCCACCACGGTTGGGTAAAGGATATCAATGAAACGCAAAATACCAACGTTGAATTTCCGATCATTGCCGACGACGACCGGAAGGTGGCCGAACTGTATGACATGATCCATCCCAATGCATCGGCTACCGCCACCGTACGTTCGGTATTCGTTATCGGACCGGACCGGAAGATTAAGCTGACGCTCACCTACCCTGCCTCCACCGGACGGAATTTCCTGGAAATCCTTCGGGTCATCGACTCACTTCAGCTCACAGCCAACCACAGCGTTGCCACTCCAGCAGATTGGGAGCATGGACAGGACGTCATCGTGTCGCCGGCTATCGCTACGGAAGATATCCCGGCAAAATTCCCCAAGGGCCATAAGGTTATCAAGCCTTATCTCCGCACTACGCCGCAACCGAATATTTAACGAAAGCGCGGTAAATGGCTAGCCATTAAAAAAGAAAAAGCGATTGATATAGCATCAACCGCTTTTTTTCATTTATTTCACCCGCGTCACTACACTAGTATACCTTTACCAGGTATACATAATCCTGTATCTTCTTCACCTGTTCGGTGCGTTTAAGTGTACTCAGCACGTTCTTCTTACTGATAACCATCTCACTTTCAAGCGAATCTTCGGGAACCGCCGCAATTGATTTCAGCAGTGCCTCGGTTTTGATGGCAAACGATGCCCCATCAATCCCGGTCTGCTTGCCGCTGATGATACCGATCACGTTACCTTTGCTGTCGAGTACAGGTCCACCGCTATTTCCGGGGTTCACGGGAATGGATATCTGATAAGCCGTGGTGTCTCCTGCATAACCAGTACGCGAACTCAGGTAACCCTGCCCATAGACCACTTCATCCCGGGGGTATCCGATGGTATATACATCCTCGCCGAGCTCCGAAGGGGTTTCTTTAAAAGTATAAGGTGCACTTTTGAGCGGCGTAAACGTGCTGTCGTTGATGCGCAGCATCGCCAAGTCATGCGTCGGGTCGATATAGATGACCTTCGCTTTAAAGGACTCTCCTTTCGTACTTTGAAGATGAACCGAATCGGCATCCCTTACCACGTGGTAATTGGTAACGACGTAACCGTTCGCTGAAATCATGAAGCCGGTACCTCCGAAGTTACTTGCCGACCGATCGTCACGCTGCTTTCCGTTGTTGATATTCCGGATGACGGCATTCTGGGCACTTACATTTTTCTTCACGTCATTCATGTCCCGCCGCAATGCGCTGTAATTGGTCGTCGTCTTTTCGATGGTTTTATAATAACCCGATAACCATAGGGTGGAAAATACCGCGATGATGGCCACACTTGCCGCCACCAAGGAATTGACCTTAAATTTGTTCCACAGGGTTACCACCGAGGGTTCCGGCCGCTCAGTTAATGGCTCACTGCCGCCTGCATGGTACCGTGCAGCCGCCGCGGATAGCGTATGCTTAAAGGCCACACGGTCGGCATGCTCCTTCAACTGCTGCAAGAACAAACGATGGGTTGCCAATTGCTCGGCTGCCGTAGCGTTATCCGCGCAGTACTGCTCAAAGGCGTCCCGCTCCACCGCTCCCATTTCACCATTCAGATACCTATCGACCCGTTTTATAAATTCTTGCTCATTCTCCATCATATCTGTATCAATTTTACTTTGCCGCTGTAAAAAACAATTTCTTCAATCGTTGCAGGCATTTATATTTTTGGGTTTTGGCATTATCGGCATTGGTATATCCAAATTTTTCACAAATCTCCTGCATGGACAGATTAGCGATGTAGAAATCGCGGATAATCGTCCTACAGGGCTCTCCCAATTCGTCCAATGCCTGCTCCATCATTGCCAACTGGAGGTCCCGTTCCTCATGCCTCGCCAAATCTTCCTCCACCGCGAGGATGTCCTCATACGCGGCCACATCGCGGAAGGTACGGCCTTTACTTCCCAATTGCTTGAGCCAAAGCCGTCGGCATACCGAGTAAATGTATGTCTTCAATTGGCTGGTCAATTCGAAGTCGCGCTGTTTAACTTTATCATAAAGAACGATAACCGCTTCCTGGAAAACATCCTTCGCCTCGTCTTCCGTGCCGTTATTTTGCACAACCATATTCAAAACCATCGGAAAATAATCATGGTACAGCCGCTCCAAACTAGCCGCATCACCCTGTGCCACACCTTCGAGGGTCACGGCATCCGATTCCGGCGCAAAAGACTTCTTCCTTTTACTCACTGATTAATACGATTTTGCTCAAATAGTAACCCATACACCCCTCCAAACCTAAGATATTTTTTTCGATTTTGAAATGGATACCTCCATTCCTATCTTAGCCGCAAATTACACGTCGATGTACCATACCCACGCATTGCAGGACCGGATAGCCGACGGATTGGCAGACCTCGGTATTCCTGAACATCCCGCCAATTTGTACGATCCGGTGCGTTACATGCTACAAATCGGGGGCAAACGCATCCGGCCATTACTCACCCTCATGGCTGCCGACCTTTTTTCCATCACAGACATGTGGCGCGCTGTACCGGCCGCGTTAGCCGTAGAACTATTCCATAATTTCTCCCTCGTGCACGACGATATCATGGATCATGCCCCGTTGCGCCGCGGGCACCGCACTGTACACGAGAAATGGGATTCGAATGTAGGCATCCTTTCGGGCGACAACCTACTCATTATGGCCTATGCGCAATTGGCGAAATGTCCTACCGATTGCCTACCGGCTATCCTTGACACGTTCAATACGATGGCTGCCCAGGTGTGCGAGGGGCAGCAGCTGGATATGGACTTTGAGCGGGCCACCGCCGTAAGCATCGACGAATACCTCCGCATGATCCGGCTCAAGACCTCGGTACTACTGGGTGCAGCGCTGAAAATGGGAGCCCTTTTGGCCGGGGCCACGGATACGGGCGCCCAGCTCATCTATGACTTTGGCGTGGACGTGGGCATCGCCTTCCAATTGCAGGATGACATCTTGGATGTCTATGCCGACCCCAAGCAATTTGGTAAGCAACGCGGTGGCGATATCCTCGCCAATAAGAAGACCTATCTCTTGCTGAAAGCATTGGAGATGGCAGATACGGCAACCCGGTCGAAGCTGGATGGGTGGCTGGCCGATCATTCGGAACCCTCGGAGAAAATCAACCGTGTTACGGCCATATACGATGCGCTTGGCATACGCGCCGAAGTGGAAACCGCCAAGCAGCGCTATGTTGAACGTGCCTATACCGCGTTGGATGCCATCCCTGTTGATATTAGCCGTAAGGCCCCATTGCGGGAACTTGCCCACGCCCTACTCAGCCGCGGACAATAGCCATAGAACTGGCAGTATAATTGCTGGGAAACGTGCTATCAGTTTCTGTGTTTATCGATTTATTATTAACTTGTGCCTTTGGCACTGGCAACGCATAAGGACCTCATCGTTTACCGATATGGAAGCACTAAAAATCACGACTTTCCAAGCGTACCTTTTTTGGGAAAACATCGACAAAAACCTGAGCAACCTCGCATTGAAGCTTTCTGCAATCCGCGAGAAAACGGATTTAATCGTCTTGCCCGAAATGTTTAATACCGGATTTACGATGGACGTGGAACGTTGTGCGGAAAAGCCGGATGGAAAGACGATGCATTGGATGCTGGAAATAGCGCAAAAATACGATTGTGTGGTAGCGGGGAGCCTGATCATCGAAGAGGAAGGCAACTACTACAACCGATTTGTCTGGATGACCAAGGACGGTAATTATGTGACGTATGACAAGCGCCACCTGTTTGGCATGGCAGGGGAAGACAAGGTATTCACCGCCGGCACGCAACGGGTCATCGTGGATCTCAAAGGGTGGAAGATATGCCCGATGATCTGCTATGATCTCCGGTTCCCTGTTTGGACACGCAATCTCGACAGCGCTTATGATATATTGCTTTATATCGCGAGCTGGCCCGATAAACGCTCGGGCCACTGGCGGAGCCTGATCCCTGCACGTGCTATCGAGAACCAAGCGTTTGTTATCGGTGTAAACCGCGTGGGGCACGACGGCAACGAGATTTACTATTCCGGTGGATCGATGTGTATTTCACCCGCCGGTGACGTGGTGTACTACAAGCCCGAATATGAAGACCTTTATACGTTTACGATCTATCGGCGCGATCTCGACGATACCCGCAAGGAGCTGCCATTCCTGAAAGACATGGATACGTTTAATTTAGTCGTAAATCGTAGTAAGTCGTAAGGCAATCGCAGGCCGAATAGGTATTATTTATACGGCCGTTCAAGGATAATCGATTTAATGACGGCATCGCGCAGGTCAAATTCTTCCGCAAGCAATACGGGCTGCGTATCTGTGTCGGTATCCACTACCAGCCGCTGCGGTATCGATGGCCTTTGATGTTCATCGCGGGTAAATTCAGAAGAGTCCATCATCCCCGAATAACGTTCAAATTCTGACGTGGCAGCTGACGAGGTCACGGGCGCTGCTGCCGGCGTGGAATCACCCGCAGGGCCATGCTGGATATATTTGGCATTATCTTCCGGAAGCGGTGGCTGGGCCGGATTCCGCTTGCGTGCCTTATCTTGCTCCTTTTGGTAATTGGCATACGCCTGGAATCCAAAAATGGCAATCGCAATGACTATGGTAATAAACGTTTCCATCGACCTAAAGTTAGGAAATAATTTCGACAACGATGTATTGCTGTCGATAAACCGTATTTTTGTAACACGAGCCGCCCGGTTGCGTCTAATCTAGGTAACTGCCGTTCATGAGTAACCAACGACAACTGTTCCAGCGATTATTTGAAGAGAACTCCAAGCGGGTCTACCACCTATGCTATGGCTATACGGGTGATAGCGATTCGGCGAACGACCTGATGCAAGAAACGTTCATCAAGGTGTGGCAGAACTTGGGTAAGTTCCGCAACCAATCGCAATTTTCGACGTGGATATACCGCATTGCGGTCAACACGTGCCTATCTTACCTTCGCACCGCCAAACGGCGGGCCACCGATGAGCTGAACGACAGCATTATCGAGAATTACACGGAAGAGCCTTCGGAAAAACAGGAGCAGATCGCGCAGCTGTATAAGTCCATCGCACAGCTGGAGGAAAACGAGCGGATCATCATCACCATGGTCTTGGACGAGGTGCCGTACCCCGAGATTGCCGAAGTAGCGGGAATCTCGGAGGGCAATCTACGGGTAAAAATACATCGGATAAAACATAAGCTAACAGAAATATACAATAGCAATGAAAGGGTTTGATGAGATACAACAGCTTTGGCACGGGCAGGCACCCGATCCAAACGTTAGCTTTGAGACCGTACTGAAACGTATCAAGAGCAGCCGGTCTGCATTTGCCAGAAAACTATTCTGGCAGAGCATTTCAACGGGTATTGCCGTAGCGATTCTGCTCTGGATGTGCTTCACCGTCGACTTTTCGACATGGACCACCTACCTGGCCATTGCCATCATGGTGAGCTGTATCTGTTATTATTTCGTGAGCCAGCTTAGTGACTACCGCGCCATCAATAACAGTCAGGACCTACTGTCGAAACCCCAAGATTACATCCATTACCTGAAGACTTTCCAACAGAAGCGCTATCGGTTCAATACCCGGAACTATACCTTCTACGAAGTTTGTATTGGCGTGGCATTCGCTTTGTATGGCATTGAGATGTATTTCGCTCTACCCCTATGGACTTTCATTGGCTTGGTGGTATTCGTCATCTTTTGGTTTGTGATATGCCACGTCGTTTTCATGAAGCAGTATATCCGCAATGAACAGGCTCGCATTGCAGAAATGATTGACAGCCTGGAACGGATAAAAGGGCAATTCAACGAAACCAAAGATTTGTAAAATATAGCATTTTTTCGGCTTTAAGGTAAGTTTATCGTATTTTTGCCGGAAATCATGTATGCTATGGAATTACTTTATACGGGCAAAACGAAAAACGTATACCGGGCTGGTGCATACCAGGTCTTGCTGCAATTCAAAGACGATGTGACGGGCGAAAACGGGGTATTCGACCCCGGTGCGAATACCGTAGGGCTTACCATAGAGGGTGCGGGCAAATCGGGGCTCAAAATGACGAAGCATTTCTTTGAATTATTAAATGCGACAGGCATTCCTACCCATTACATCCAGGCCGATGTGGAACAGGCCACGATGACGGTCCGCGAAGCGAACGTCTTTGGCAAGGGGCTGGAAGTGATTTGCCGTTACCGCGCGGTGGGGAGTTTCCTCCGGCGTTACGGCGCTTACTGCGAATCGGGCCAACCGCTGGACGCATTCGTGGAAATCACGATCAAGGACGACGAGCGGGGCGACCCCACGATATCGGCCGATGCGCTGCAGATGCTCGGTATCCTATCGCTACAGGAATATGGCGTGCTGACGGCGGAGACGAAGAAAATATGCGGCATCATCAAAGATGAACTCGCCAAGAAAGACCTTGAACTATACGATATCAAGCTTGAATTCGGCCGTGATGCCGAGAGCGGCGAAATCATGCTCATCGACGAAATTTCGGGTGGCAATATGCGGGTTTATAAAAACGGAAGCTACATCACGCCATTGGAATTGGAAGACGCATTCCTGAACGGATAGTCTTCCGCCCGTTACGGGCTTTTCTTCATAAAGTCAAACGCGCCCTTGCGCAAATTGACGCCATATTCGAGATATGCTTTCAGGGAGGCAAGGAAGTTAGCCCAGCCTTCGGATTGACCGATTGCTTGTTGGATACCCGCATCGTCTTTTTTCATCGGCCCCTCGGTAACTCGTACAAGGGTGGCATCATTGGCGATAGGTTCCAATCTGATTTCCACCAGCATCCCTTCCACGCCACCCGACCAGTCGAACGAAATGTATTCATGGGGCTTGATTTCCTTTCCCACAACGGGGAAATCATCATCGAACTCGGGAAATTTCCAATGTACCTCTTTGCCAGCCGCTAACCTTCCCGTAGAGCGTTCGATAAAATAGTTATTCATCTTATCTGGCGAGACGATAGCCTCGAACACCGTTGCGGCCGGCTTCAAAATCTGGATGGTCGCTTTTGCAGTCAATACGTCTACCATAATCATTAAATTTTAGACCAAGTTCGGAAATACATATGGAAATCAAAAACCATCGGCTGGGATTCAACCGATCCGCCCACTGATGAGCCGATAAAGATGCGCCAATGCCGGGTCGTCCGCTAACAGTTCCAAATGCTTTTCCATGGTACGCACATCGTTGCGTACGGCCGGGCCGGTTTGCACCTCCTTGGGTTGATGTGCCATCACCTTTTGGGCCGTTTCGAGAATAAGTGGTCGGATAAGGTCGAAGTCCAAACCATGTTCATGAAGGATATCGGCAGCAATGGCGTAAAGGTGGTTGGTGAAATTGCAGGCGAAAACGGCGGCGGCGTGCAACGAAAGGCGCTGCTGCGAATCGCAATAGAAAACGTATCCAGACAAGCTACCCGCCAATATCTCCAATCGTTCCCATGCCGTTGTTCCCGAGGCTTCGACCGCCATGGGGATGGTGGAAAAGTCGACCGCCTTTGCTTTTGAAAACGTCTGTACCGGATATAGCACGCCGTAGTCTGTAGCATATTTGGCCAACACGGCCATATCGACACTGCCGGCGGTATGGACAATGACCCCTTGTTTTCCCCGCAATTGCGCCGCTATGGCAGCCAGGGCATCGTCCTTCACGGCGAGGATGTATACATCTGCCTGTGCGTCAACGGCTGTCAAATCAGCGGTCACTGCCGCATCCAACCGATTAGCGAGCGCCTGTGCATGGGCCGCGGTACGGCTATAGACCTGCTTGATGCGATGACCCGCCTGCACCAATGCATCGCCCAGATGGGTCGCCACGTTGCCGCTGCCAAGCAGTACGATATCCATCAGGCTTTTTGGCGTTTCACTTCTTTGTTGCGACGGACGATGGACAGCAGGAAACCGATGGTCATCACAATCGCACCGCACCAGAAGAAATTGATATACGGGAATTTGATGGCCTTGAATACGACCCACCGCTTCTCGGGCACGGGCTTCTGGTACACCATCAACTCCAATTTGTCTTTCTGTGGCATGATGTTGCTGAACCGTAACCGTAACCCCTGTTCTTCCACATCTTTGAACAGGTCGAATGTATTGCCGTCGCGGATAAGGAATACCGGCTCCGCATCGTACGTTTCACCATCCGCGGCATGGACCTTGACTTTCAGCCCAACAATGACATCATCTTCCTGACGTGGAATGTTCTGCACCGTTGCGTTGCGGTTGATGCCTTCGACCACTATATACCCGTTGCGGTACCGCAGCGTGTCTCCGATATTGGTTTCGTAAACGGCGGGCTCTTCGAAATCTTCAAAGCCGGCCTGGGCGGCATCTCCCTGAGCTTGCGTATGCGAATCGGACATCGCCGCGGTAATCAATGTATAGATATCATGGGTGAGGTAGTGGCGTGTATCCGGCGTACCGATCAACCCCCCCATATCGGGGTTATTCTGCGCAAATGGCCGCAACTGGAAGCTCTCGGTTACCCGGCCCGACTCTTCATCGACCTTCTCGTAGTTGATTTTATAATACACGTTGGGAGGCGCCACGCTATCGCCTACATATGTAATGCGGTAGTCGCCCATCTGAACGGGTTCGCCTTCGGTAAGAAACAGATTGTCGCCCGGGTTCTCCACCTGGTCAAAGCCCGCTACGGCGATATAATTGGCACTGTTTACGGAAATCACCTCATTGGTCGCTGCCGCTACGAGTGCCCCGATCAGCAATAGCCCGAAACCAATATGGGCCACCGCAGACCCCGTAAGCTTCCATTTTCCACGGATGGCTTCGCCCAATATACGCCCGTTCGCCACGATGGTATAGGCGGCTGAAAATACGAGTAGGATGTACATGAAATTGGTATATACACCGGTAATATACACCACGACGGCCGTCAATACCGCCGCGGCAACCAATGATGCAAGGGCTACCGCGAAAAACTTGCGGACGTTCGTCCGCTTGTATTTCATGAATTGCGTAACGGCGGAAAGCAACCCAACCACCACGGCGAAGCCTGCCTGCCATTTGTTGTAATGCTGCACCGGGTCTATCGGCGGTGCCACATCCGTACCGAATATGGCATTGAACACCGGTACCGACGTGGATGCGATGATCTGCACGCAGGCCACCGTTAATACCAACGCGCCGATAAAGAGCCAGAACTCGCGCGAATAGATATCTTCTTCCTTTTGATGCGACGGCATCTCTCGCTTGCGGGTCGCCAGGAAATAGACCATCACACCCAGGAAAATCGCGTTGAAGGCTACCAGTTGCCAATACAGCCCCAAGTCAGTGAATGAGTGCACCGACGTTTCGCCCAGTACGCCGCTCCGGGTGAGGAAAGAGGCGTAGATAACCAGGACGAAGCTCACCATTGCCAGAAACGTAGCGGTGAAGTAGGAGTGTCCAGAGTTTTTATAAGCGACCATGACGTGTACCGCCGCAATCAACGTGAACCAGGGGATGATGGACGCATTTTCTACCGGGTCCCACGCCCAGAAACCACCGAAATTGAGTGCCTCATAAGCCCAAAAGGAGCCCATGATGATACCCGCACCCAACGTCATCACGGCAAAAAGTGCCCATGGAAGCCCCGGTGTAATCCATTCCCTATAGCGCCGCTGCCACAAACCGGCGGTGGCATAGGCAAAAGGCACAATCATGGCGGCAAAACCAAGGAAAAGCGTAGGCGGGTGGATCACCATCCAATAGTTTTGGAGCAGCGCATTAAGGCCGCGTCCATCCGCAACCATACCCAAATAGTTGGGATCCGAAAAAATCGGCGCCTCAACGGCATCCCGCAACAGGATGAAGGGCGAGCTTCCCACCCGTTCCCCGAAGATGGCGATACCGATGAGCATGGAACCCAATACGGCCTGGCAGAGCATGACGACAGCCATCACTGGGCGTTCCCAACTTTTGGCCCGAAACAACAATACAGCACCCAACAAAGCCTGCCAGAACATCCAGAGCCAGAAACTTCCCTCCTGCCCTTCCCAGAAACTCGAAATGATGTAATGGGTAGGCAACGATCTGGACGAGTGTGCCCAAGCGTAATGGTATTCAAATAAATGGTTGTAAATAATATAGAACAGGCAGCTGCCGATGGCTACCACCGATACGACATTGGCCCAGAAAGCGGCGCGTGCGATACGCAACCACGAACGGTCCTGCTCATTTTTTGTGGCAAAATAATACGCCACACAGGCTAACAATGCGGATCCAAAGGAAAGAATAACAAAGAACTGGCCGATTTTACCGGGCAATAGGCTCTCGCCCACATAAGCTATATCCATCTACGTACACTAACGATTACCGATTGCAGGCACAACGGGACCTAAGGCACTGGCCGTCGACGCCTCTATCACTTCTACCTCATCCTCCTCATACTTGGATGGGCATTTCATCAAAATCTTGCTTGCGTGGAAGTCCTTACCCACCATTTTGCCCGTCAACACGATCTGTTCAGAGCGCTCGATATCCTGAGGCTTCGCGCCACGGAATACTACGCGGCACTCCGTGCTATCATTGTCGTACATATAGAACGAAAAATGGTTGGCATCCACCTTCGGGTCGTAATGCAAATCCTTCTCTTTGTTGAGTACACCTACCACATATAGCTCGGTTTGCTTCTCCTTGGCTTCCGTGAAGGTGGAGTAGGTACTCGAATCTGCATATATCACAATAATCATCGCAATGGCTATCGCGATAATGATGATCCCTATTACTGAACTTTTCTTCATGTCGTTATCCCCCAATGGATTAATACCGGATTGCAAAATTACGAATTGGAAAATGAAGGTACGAATAATGCAAGTGATTGCACTCTTTTAGAATCATTCTAAAAAGAACATATGGAAAAATCCGTATGTTTGTTTCCGGGAATATTGATGAAGCCACTAACTGAATAATGACCAGCGCCTTATATCGCATCGGTAAAGCCTGCATGGTATCGGCTCTGATATTTGGCCATGCCGTTTGTCTAGCGCAGCATCGTCCCCGCACGGAGTTTAACTTCAGGAATGACAATGACCTTTACCTCTTCAACAAGCAGGACCAATATTACACCAACGGCATATTTTTCAATATCCGCAAAACGGCAGACAGCACGGAGTTATCGGCCAACGAGGCCAACAGGATCTGGGGATTAACCATCGGGCAGAAAATGTACAACGCCTATACGGCCAATATCCGCTACATAGAAGAGGTAGACCGCCCCATCACCGCCTACCTATTCTTTGCCGCCGATTTCGACCGTTACTTCAAAAGCGAACGGTTCGTTTCGGTCACTACAGAAATCGGCACGATCGGACAGCGCGCCCTCGGCAAGCAATTTCAGGAGGGCATTCACAAAGCCTTCCGGCTGTATGACATTGCCGGCTGGCAATACCAGCTGAAAAATGCATTCGGTATAGATGCCACGGCCCGTTACGGTGGATTGCTTTACCGGAATCGGGGGCAATGGTTTGATATATCTGGCCAGGTAGTTGCCACATTGGGTTTTAATCATACCGGCGTCTCCATCGCTCCCGGTTTCCGGTTCGGCCGCATCAATCCGCTCCACCGATCCATATACACTTCCAGCCGATTGCAGGTACAGGGCAAGGCAGTCGCCAAGGAGCTTTTCCTATATTACCGTCCGCGGTTGCACTTCGTCGGTTACGATGCTACGCTCCAGGGCGGCATGTTCCTGCGCGACAAGGGACCGGTAACCTATGTCCCGGCCCGGTGGGTATGGTACCATCAGGTCGGTATCATGTATGCCAAAAATGCCCTTTCGTTGCATTTACAGTATATTTTCTATTCAAGGGAGGTTCCGGGGATGTTCTTCCGCCATCGGTATGGTTCGGTAGGGATGGGATACAGGTTTTAGGACCAGTCCTTTCGCCGATTGATTTTGCGTAGCGCCTGCTGCCGCTTGGCGTCGAGGCGCTTCTGCACGGCCGCTTTGGAGGGTTTGGTAGCTTTACGTGGTCTCTCAGGTTTCAGCGCGATCGCAAGGAGCTCGACCAACTTTTGGAGCGCAAGTTCCTTGTTGCGCAATTGGCTACGGGTCTCTTGGCTGCTGATCTGCAAAAGGCCCTCGGCTTGTAACCGATTGGATAAGCGCTTCCGTATAAGCGCTTTTTCATCTTCGGAGAAAACCGTAGCGGCCCCCACGTCGAACAGCAGCTCAACCTTGGTTTCCACTTTGTTGACGTGCTGTCCTCCGGCCCCACCGCTCCGCGATGTCTGGAATCGCACGAAAGGGAGCAGCGAATCTATGTCAATCCGCTCCGCCTGTGCCATCTATGTTCAATGTCCTCTGTATGCCTGCAAACCGCCCCACCAACATGGCCGCCACATTATCGCCGGTGGCATTGAGTAATGTGGCCATGGGGTCTACCAACGTACCTATAATCATTACGGCAGGGATCGCTTCGGTAGGAAGCCCATAAACCGAAATCATCAGCATCTCACCGATATATCCCCCATTCGGGATGCCACCGGCCACGATACTCACCAATACGGTGATGCCGATAGCGGTAAATAGCGTCATCGGGTCAAAGAAGTCCCAGCCAATCAATACGAACGCCACATATATCTTTACGATGCTCGACATCGACGACCCATCTTTGTGCAAGGTTGCCCCCAACGGAATAACCACATTGGCCACCGCAGGTGGAACACCCATTCTCGAGGCCACGGAAAGGTTCACGGGCATGGTGGCGATGCTGCTGCATGTACCCACGGCCGTAGCGGAGGGTAAGATATTGTTTTTCCAAAACCGGTTGATACCCGGCCTACCGCCGGCTATGTAGGCATAGATGGTGAAAAAGACGGCAAAGTAAAAGGCACCAAGCACATAATACAAACCCAGCGGTTTTGCGTAAAACCCGAAGAGTTCGGGACCGATGGTACCGACCTGGTATGCGAAGTAGGCCCCCAAGCCAATTGGGGCGATTTTCATGATCATGATGAGCAAATGCTTCATCACCTCATTGCCCGAAATAAGGAATTTGCGGAACGAGTGGCCCGCTTCCCCGGCCCGCATCGCCGCAATACCCACCAGAAAGGAAAAAATGACAAAGGCCAGCATGTTTTCGCGCGAGAGCAGCTTGTAGAATTCATTTACGGTCACGAACCGCACCAGCTTATCCCCCCAGGTATCGCCCGGATCGCCCTGGATAAGCTCATTACTGACCTCCTGGGCCGCCTGGGGAGCCTCCACGGGGAAAAACCATAACGCGACGATGGTGCATACCGCCGCGATCACAATGGTACCCAGAAACACACCGGCCATGACCGAGATGATGCGGCCCAATCGCTGCGAGCCATCGATGTTGGCCACCGCCGAAGCGATAGCGAAAAACAACAAGGGAATGACGGCCGCAAACAACAAGTTAAGGAAAATATCGCCCAACGGCTTGAGCCAAGCCACCGTGCCGGGGAAAAAACCACCGACGATGCTCCCCATCACGATACCGAGTAATAGTAGCAGAATGCTGCCGTAATTCTCCAAGAAATTTGACAATCGTCTTTCCATACTTTAAGCCACTAAAGTAACGGATTTATTTTAAGTTTGCACGACATGGTCGAATTTGTTGTCACGTCTGACGGTTCCAAAACGCTGTATCATCCCGCCATCGGCGAGCATTACCATTCACGTCATGGTGCGGTACAGGAGAGCAGGCATGTATTCGTCGGTATGGGCCTAGGCCATTTCGTGGCGCAGCACCCCGCGCAAGCGGTTAGCGTGCTGGAAATCGGGTTCGGCACGGGGCTCAATTTTCTGCTTACTGCAGAAGATTGCCTGGCCAGGGGCATTGCCCTTGATTACGCTGGGGTAGAAGCTTACCCCCTTCCTGCGGCCACGCTGTCGGAAACGGGGTATGGCGGCTATGTGGGCAATGCGCTATGGACGGCTTTCCTTGCACGGTATACGGACAGCTTGGCGGCGCCCCAAAACATGCTCGACGGATGTTCACTCGAAATTGCGCACTGCCCGGTGATGGAGTTTACCACTGAAAAACGGTTTGATGTATTGTACTTCGATGCGTTTGCGGCGGTTCACCAGCCGGAGATGTGGACGGAAGAAACGCTACGGCATGTCTGTGTTCTCTTGAAGGCCGGCGGTGTATTCGTTACCTATGCCATTACCGGCCACCTCAAGCGTACGCTGAAGTCTTTTGGTTTTACCATAGAAAAAGTGCCCGGAGCACCGGGTAAAAGGGAGATGCTCCGGGCAGTGAAACAATAATTCAACAATTAATGCTCGTGCGTGCCATCAGGCCCGTGCGAATGCCCATGGGAGAGCTCGTCGGCAGTGGCTTCGCGGACGGACAGCACTTCAATGGCAAAATGCAGGTTCTGACCGGCCATAGGGTGGTTGAGGTCTACCACCACGGTCTCGGGGCTTACCTCGGTAACTTTACCCCTAAACTGGTTGCCCTGGTTATCCTGTAGCGGCAAAACCTCGCCCACGGCAGGAAGCCCGCTTTCCTTGAACATATCGGCCGGCAGCGGTGCAATAGCCTGTTCATTTACCTCGCCGTATGCATCTTCGGCAGCCAACTCAAAATCTTTGGTATCCCCAGTTCCCAAACCAGCGATATTTTCCTCAAATTTCGGTAGCATCATGCCCACGCCGAACAGGAAGTCCAGCGGATTTTCTTTGCCGGCTTCTTCAACAAAGGTTTTCTCACCATTTTCAACGGTGTGGAGTTTGTACGTCAGCGTTACCACGCTGTTGGGTGCTATAGTCATTTTGTTTAAAATTATGGGTATGGCACACATACCCGATTATCAATTTGTAATTAATTGCACTAGTTCATCGGCTTTGGTTATCGGCATACTACATGTTTTATTACGGCACACATATGCTCTCGTCACTTCGCCCATCCGTCCTGCCAACAAGGGAAGACTGCCTTTTGTTCCGCCCAATATCATTTTGCCAGGCACGTAATGCCTGTCCAGCTCGCGGCGCAGCGTTTGGCATTCAGGGCCGGTAAGCACAACTTCAAGGCTTCCGCTTACCTCATCGAGCAGATGGGTAGCCCAATTGGCGTAAGCCGACCCGTAAGGGGCGATATGTGGCACCACTTTAGCCAGCTGCTGTTCGGCAATAGCGGTATAATCCGGTTCGTCAAAGGCCAATCCCAGCCACCGGAGCTGCCGTGCGATGGTGGAGGTGGAAGAGGAAATCACGTTGTCCATGGTCTCCGTTTTACGTGCGATAAGCGGATCGGCATGTACCGATGTATAGTAAAATGTCGAAGTCGTTGCGTCGTAAAAATTACCCAGCACATGGGCGACCAGTCGCTTCGCTTCATGCAGCCAAGCCTCGTCGAAAGTAGCTTCATACAATGCGATGTACGCCTCGATGGTAAATGCATAATCATCGAGGAACCCGCCGATGGCCTTGCCATTTGCCGGCGGTTGGCGCCACAAACCGCCATCTTCGGCATATAGCCGCATTTTGATGAATGCCGCGTTCGCAAGGGCCACATCGAGGTAACCGGGCTCATCAAAAACACGGTACGCATCTACAAAACCCTTCAGCATCATGGCGTTCCACGCCGTCAGCAGCTTATCATCCAATGCGGGCCGTACCCGCTTGCTACGATAGTCGATCAATTTACGTTTGGCAGCTACTAGGAAACCCGACCATTCCTCCGCAGAAAACCCAGCCGCTTGGGCCATGCTGTCTGCTTCGATATCGATTTTAAGCACATTGGTGTGTTCTTCTTCCCAATTCCCTTCTGCCGTGACACCGAAATAACGGATAAACAGCTCCGCATCCTCACCAAGCACGGCTTCGATCTCATGTTGCTGGAAGGTATAGAACTTCCCTTCCACCCCTTCACTGTCGGCATCCAGTGCACAGTGAAAACCACCTTCCCGATTGGTCATCTCACGTTGTACCCACTGCAGTGTTTCGCTGACCACGCGCTTATATTGTTCAACCGGCCTTTGCTGCCAGGCTTCCGAATAGAGGCTTACCAGTTGCGCATTATCATACAGCATCTTCTCAAAATGCGGGATATGCCAACGCGTATCGACAGCGTACCGCGCGAAGCCGCCGCCCACCTGGTCGTAAATGCCCCCCGATGCGATTTTACGAAGGGTGAAATGCACATGATTGACCACTTCGGGGTTGTCCATCAGCACACCGTAACGCAGCAGGAACAACCAATTGTTTGGCAAAGGGAATTTCGGGGCCCCATTGTATCCGCCCTCCCGTTTGTCAAAACGATCTTTCCAGGGGGTAACGATCGCGGTTAACGCTTCCTGGGTGTAGCCATCCGGAATAGGCGCAAAAGGGAGCTGTTCGCTTTGTTGGATACCGGCGGTGAGCCGCTCCGCATAATCGTTTGCCAACGCCGGGTTTTCGGCCCACATGGCAACCAGCTGCTGCAGGAACTGCTTCCACTGCCCCGGCGGAAAATAGGTTCCGCCGTAGATGGGGCGGCCATCGGGTAGGCAGACACAGTTGAGTGGCCACCCCCCCTGTCCGGTCATCAACTGCACGGCGACCATATAAATTTGGTCGATATCGGGCCGTTCTTCCCGGTCCACTTTGATGGAAACGAAATGAGCATTCATCAACTCGGCGATGGCCTCATCTTCGAAGCTTTCGCGTTCCATCACATGGCACCAATGGCACGCGGCGTATCCGATGCTGACAATGATGAGTTTGTTTTCGGCTTTAGCTTTTTGCAGGGCTTCTTCGCCCCACGGATACCACTCAACGGGATTAAACTGGTGTTGCCTCAGATAAGGAGAGGTCTCACTATGGAGTTTATTCGGCATCTGGCGATAAAGGTAAGATTTTTCTACCGAACATGGAGAACAGTGGCACCGCGCTTAATCTTCTTTATTGGGCTCGGCTAGCCAGACGTTCGTTCCCATGCCCCCCGATATCGCTGCCCATTCGGTCACGTCGTCGAAACGCAGGTGGACAATGCTACTGGTCGTGAGGTTATAGACGTTTTCATCGGCCAGGTAGTTGACCAATAAGGTAAGGCCGGGGTTATGTCCAAAAAAAGCTACACTATCGACGCTATCGTCCCATTCATTGATGATTTGCAACAAGGTGTTGGGGAGCGCTTCGTATATGCGCGGTTCGAGCTTGATCTCGTTCACCGGGATAGCCAGGTATTCGGCAAATATCTGTGCCGTGGTAATGGCCCGTTTAGCCGGGCTGCTAACCAGTTGTTGGGGTTTAATGGCATAATCGGCCAAGCGCTTGGCCATTTTAGGCGCATTTCTGAACCCCCGCGAATTGAGCGGGCGGTCGAAATCACTCACATCGAAGCTCCAATCCGATTTTGCGTGCCTTATGATGAATAAATGCTTTGCCATAATGCTCTCCGGGTATTTATTTCCTACCTACGGTTATTTCTAGCAACCGCCGTACCGAAAACGCTTTTCCCAGCCTTTTCGTTACCGATTTCCGCCGGCGTTTAAGGTGTGCGATACCCTTTTCCAATCAGGGAGGATCGGGGTAGCGTAAAAAAAGAAAAGTAATACCGTCGCAATTATTATAATTTTGTGGTCTCACCAGCATTGTCCAGGCATTGCTGGGCAGGAATAATATCGAAAAAAATGGGCAATCAGCACGCGGAAATAGATTTGATATACCTTTGGGTAGATGGCAATGACCCAAAATGGCAAGCCAAGAAGCGAGCCTTCACCGGTGTAGTGAGTGACAACTCCGAGACCAACAACAAAGGCCGCTATGTCAACAACGACGAGTTGCGGTATGCATTACGGTCGGCCGAAATACATGCTCCGTGGATACGAAAAATCTTTGTCATTACGGACGACCAGCAACCCGAATGGCTGAATACTCAACATCCACGCATACAGGTGGTAGATCATAAAGACATCATGCCGCCGGAAGCATTGCCGTGTTTCAATTCAACCGTCATCGAATATTTTCTATATCGGATACCCGGCCTGTCCGACCGTTTCCTATTTGCTAACGATGATATGTTTTTCAATGCGGATGTTACGCCGGACTTCTTCTTTGAGAAAGATGGGTATCCCATCGTGCGGTTAAAAAGGAAGCTCTTCGGCCGATGGCATCCCCGTCTGACCGCCTTTTTCAAGGGACTGGTGGGTAAAAAGTTGGGGCAATATGCCCAGAAACTGGCCGATTCGGCCCGTGCCGTGGAAAAGAAGTTCGGAACGTACTATTCAGGTGTGCCCCATCACAATATCGACGCCTTCCTCACGTCCGATTACCGGAGCGCGGTGGAAGAGGTATTTGCAGATCGGGTGAGAACGTCGCAGTTCCACCACGTACGTACATTCGGGGATATCCACCGATCAGCCTTCGGATATTATGCGCTGGCAATCGGCCACGGGCACTTGAAATATGTGGACCGTAGGGAAGCTAGCCGTATATTGGTTTACAAGCACGATTTCATGGCATACCTCGAACGTTATGCACCGAAACTCTTCTGCTTGAATGATAACCAGCGCGTAACGGATGACGACCGTAAGAAAATCCGCCCTTTTTTGGAAACCCTATTCCCCCTCAGGTCTTCCTTCGAGAAATAACTAACGATACCGATCCTTATACCAAGCCACAAACTGCCCCACGCCATCGGACAATACGGTATCGGGCCTATAACCGGCCACGTCTGCCAAAGCGGATGTATCGGCATAAGTCGTTTTCAAATCCCCCGGCTGCATCGGATACATATCGAGTTTAGCTGTGCGACTGAAAGCAGCTTCCATCATCCGGATAAACTCCATCAGGTGGACAGGCCGGGAATTACCGATATTGAAAATCCGGTAGTACGGCGGTTCTTCGGCCGCCGACGGGGGGTGGTTTCCAGCCCGCACGACACCCTCAATAATATCATCGATATACGTGAAATCCCGATGCATATCCCCCCCGTTGAATACCTTGATGGGTTTACCCGCACAGATCGCATCTGCAAACAGCATCGGGGCCATATCCGGCCGGCCCCATGGCCCGTACACGGTAAAGAACCGTAGGCCGGTAGTAGGCACCCCATACAAGTGGCTGTAGGTGTGGGCCAGCAATTCATTGCTCCTTTTGGTAGCGGCATACAAACTTACCGGCTGGTCCACCCGATCATCTTCATGGAAGGGCACCTTCGTATTGGTACCATATACGGACGAGCTTGAGGCGTAAACAAAATGACCGATCCGGTGATGGCGACAACATTCTAGCATATTGACAAAGCCGACGATGTTGGATTGCACGTACGCATGGGGATTTTCCATCGAATAGCGAACCCCAGGCTGAGCGGCCAAGTGGAAGACCCGTTCAAAGCCATGGATCTGGAACAACTTGGTAAGCTCACCCAGATCGGTTATATCCGTTTTCTGAAACGTGTAAGCCGGGTGGGTTTGGCTTCGCACAGGTATGTTGTCGTTTACTGCGCTTCGGTCTATACCACAGGCCGACAAGCGTCCATACTTCAGGTTCACATCATAGTAGTCGTTTATATTGTCGATGCCTACTACCACATGACCTCTTTCCAATAAGGCGCCTACCAGATGGAAGCCAATGAAACCTGCTGCACCGGTCACTAAAATGTTCATTCGAAAATTATTTGCTTTTTAATGGTCTCATGGAACCTGCCTGTTCTCTCAGCACCGATATGGCAGGTTTCATTGCTCGAAACTTGACTTTTCGGGTAATATATGGTTGAATGCATCACTGACTGCTTGCATGGTCTTTTCGTAATTGACAATGTGCTCACTATCGTTTACGCAGACCAGCTTATACGATTGCTCGCGAATTGCCTTGATCGCTTTCGGTGCCCTGAAAACGAGGGGGAACATTTTGGTATCCGCATAGGTATTGTAGGGCACAAAGTTGGAGCGACAGATCTGCCACGTACGGAAAAGTTCCTGCGTATAATCCTCGGGGCTGCGGAAACGATGCGTTGACATTTCGGTCAGCTCCTTACCCGCGTAGTCCCATACCTCTTCAAATGTCGTTTTCGTATATGGTTGGGCATTATGCGGTGTCCGCAGCGTTACAAATTTCCCATATGGCTTCAACAACCGCGTGAGTCGGGCCCGCTTTCCATAGCTCTCATGAAACCATTTATCATGGTCGCGCGCCATCACTTCCCGTTTGTCAAAGCGCCGATTGATGATCTCGATGTTGTTTTTCAAACATTTGCTCCATAGCGATAGTCCCATATTCATTCGGAATGCGGCAATATCGTTGGGCACCCCTTCGGTAAAAAACCGCGATTGCGGGAGGTCGTTGATGATAAAAAAATCATCGTTGAAATAAACGAAGTGTTCTGCCAGCTCCGGTATGCGGTGCAGGTAAATTTCGATAAGGCTCGAATTAAAGCACGGTAGAAATTGCTTGGGGATATAGTCTTCATGATTGACCATCCGTAGCTTCGGGTGGCTGGTATCCAACCAGTCTGGCTGCTGGCCGCAGGTGACGAAGTGGATATTACGAACCCACGGCGCGAATTTATCCACGCCGCGGAACCAATACCGCAACAGGCCGTGGTCCCTGAAACGGGCTTCGGTCACCTCATTCTTCTTGTTGTCTATCTTGCCCGAATAGGAAGCAAAATCCTGCTGCCATTTCGGGTCGTTCATGTCAACCCAGGTAATTACAAAATCGATATCCATTCCGGCCCGTTAAACGGTCAAAAATAGGGATTTTATTTTTGAAGCGCATTATTCGATTAAAATCCGTTCAAAGGGAATGTCATGTACTTTGGCGGCGTATTTCGGGAAATCGGTCTTATACATAAGGCTGGTGCCCAAGCTGTATATTTTCTGCGCCCGCGACAACATCAAGAAATCGACGAATGATTTCAGGTATACCTCGCTCTCCGCATCTGCCACATTATCGATATGGACGACCTTACCGGGGATGGTATGGATGTTCTTGAGGTCTTTTACAGCGGCAATGAACGTAGAACTGTCGGAAGTCACCAACACGGGTATGTCGCTCTGTTCGGAAATACGCTTCAGCGCATTTACATTTTTGGACAGTAACGCTTGTCGGTCGGCGGGTGGCAACGGTTTGAAATGATACTCTTTGAAGTCGCCCAATAACGCTTGGAAACGAAACACGCAAGCGATGAACGCGGTATGGCCGATCTGATCAAGATGTTCCTGCAACCGATCATGCAACAGTTTTGTCGGTTTGAAGAGCTCGTTGAAAAGCTGTCCCCACTGGTATTGCTGATTGTACTTCTTGTTTATTTTATCCAGGTAATCAACTTTCGCATATACCCACACTTGTTTTTTCAATGGGAATAGGTTAGTGAGTCGCCGCAACGGCGGCTGTTTGCTCATGATGCGGAAGCGGACATCCCAAACCGACTCGCTCAATTCTCCAGGTTCGGCCACCCAATTGTAAATGTTGGGCACTAAAAAGTCCGTCAACTCCATCGGATGATTAAAAACACATCTAAACGGCACATCGTTCGCCTTCGCCAATGCATAAATGCTCACAATCCCCTTGAAGCGGTCGGTCAAGCCCTTGGTTTTCCGTCGGCTGTCCACGACCGAAACCATCATCGGCTTCCTAATCCGGTTGGCAGACAACCGATAATGCTTCAACACCATGTAGTATTCTTTCAGACCATAGAAGTTGAAAAAACGAACAATTGACTTCTTGACACTACCGCTTCCCATGCTAACTGATTAAGATGCGTTCAAACGGCACATCATTCACTTTGGCCGCGTATGCTGGAAAATCGGTACGGTACATCATCTTTGTACCGATGCTGTAAATCTTCTGTGCCCTTGCCAACATGAAAAAATCGACGAATGATTTCATGTAAACCTCTTCCTTTTCATCAGCGGAATTATCGATATGCACCACCTTGCCCGGAATGGTATACACGTTGCGCAGCTCCTTGATTTCACCGATAAACGTCGAGCTATCGGAAGTGACGAGCACAGGCACGGGGCTTTTTTCCGTTATCTGCCTAAGGGCTTCCTTGTTCTTTTCTATGAGTCGCCGCTGTTCGACATTAGAAAGCGGTTTGAAATGGTATTCTTGAAAATCACCCAACAACGCCTGGAAACGGAACACACAAGCAATGTATGGGCCACCTATTCGCCCTTGATGGAACTGCAAGTTGCGCTCCAAAGGCTCCGTGATCTTAAATAATTCGTCGAAGAGCTCGCCCCATTTATATTCGGTATGGAAGACCCTGTTTATCTCTTCTAAGTAATCGTTATTTGCATACACCCTTAACTGTTTGGTTAATGGTAATACGCGCAAAAGACGCTTGGCTTTCCGTTGTTTCCGCATCAATTTGAACCGCATCCCTCCCACGGTGTTATCGAGCTCGCCCTGTCTTGGCAGCCAGTCGTATTGATTGGGAATCAAGAACGATGTTAAATAAACCGGATGGGTGTAAATGCAGCGATACGGAACATCAATTGTTTTTGCTAGCGCATATACACTGATGGCCCCCTTAAACCGGTCCGTCAGACCATTACCGCGCCGCCTACTATCCACCATGGAAATCAGCATCGGCTTCTTATCCGATTTGCGGAAAGAAAACTGTTGGTACTTCAACAGCATAACATACTCCACAAGCCAATACGAATTGAAAAAAAAGGTGATAGACTTTTTTAGCTTAGTGAGCATATTACTTATTGAAGACGGCGTAAATATACACGGTTTTGTAACCGAAGCAAAGAACAGGTTATAATTTTTGCTTTCGTATACTCAGGCTTAGGTTGACGTTTTTCTTTACTCCATATATTTACGAAACGGTTTACTTTTACAAATGTATCCAATAAATGGGAGATGGGTACCATTGCTACTTAGCAAACACGGTATCCGGGCAAAATAATTCCGGACAGGTCCCACCCGTCTCTTGTTATCCAGCGGCCAGGCGAGACGACAATTTTATTAGCATGTGTATTGAACCATGCCCCCCACCAGCTGAAGCTGCTGTTGGCAATGATGTGATGTTTGCATAAGCTCATCAGTTGCATATCGCGAAAACTCTCCAACCCTTTATTCCAGTCTACGAAAAGTGCATTTGTAAGCGGGAAGTTTGCCTTGCACCAAGGTATATCGTCCGAGAAAAAGACAAAACGCGGGTGCTCAATACTCCGTTTCATATAGTCGAGAGCCCGCTGGTAATAACCAACATCGCAAATCCCACCCAGCAAAGGGTCATTTATATAATCTCCTCGTCGTACATGCACACTAACCGTATTGCCAGCGGCAAGTATTTCAGCGAGTCTTATATTTTCCCCATTTGAAAAATCCGGAAAACGCAACTCAGCACGCAACCGATCTGCCACCGGTTCAATATAGCTAATGTGTTGCCAATATCCCCAATAATAACGATGCTTGGGGTCAGTAAAGATTTCCCCATCATATCCAAATAACAGCTTCTCCTCGTAATATGCTTTTTTTGTTCCGTAAATCCGGCGCAGCTTCCGCGACACCCATCTGTGGTCCTGCCCGTCGAAAAGCCGACGTTCAAAAGACGTTAGTTGGGGTAGTTGGATACCGAAAATCCGTTCAAGTTCAAACCCGTTATGCAACCCGTAAGAATCATAACCGGACAGGTCTGCTTTCACCTTTGGAAATGTTTGCTGTAACGCGCGGAAAAAAGCATACTGGAAGAGCTGATTGCCTAGGCCACCGAGAAATTTAACGACCTTCATAGTGCAATCCTTTTTTAAACCAGAAACAACCGCAACCATAGAATTGCTTGGCTAACAACGTCTCTGATGGATTGGGGACCAACCCTCCATCCACACCATCCTCCGGTATCAAGGTGAAATCCATCAATTCCATATCACTGAACAGCGACAGCACCTGATGCTTATCGTAAATCCGATGAGCATTAAAGCAGATTACACTCTCGCGACCCAAGGGCACGACGAACAATAGTGAACCGCCCGGCGCGATGACACGTTTCAATTCGGAAATCGCCTTTAAATCACCATCGTAATCCAATTTATCTCCATAACGACCTAGCCCAATGTGTTCTACAGTATGCATACAAGACAACGACAGAACGCTGTCATTGGGGAAAGGCAAACATGTTATGTCCGCAAACGATGAGGTTAAGTTATCCAACACCAAATCAGCGGGGCGATAATCATAGAAGTCGGTGGGCACAACAGCGGAAAGCATGCTGCAAAAATGCAATGTGGAAGAAATATCGACGTGACGGTCGGGGTTCACGGATTTGATGATCCGCATTGCCCACGCCGGGTGATAGATATAGTGCCGGTCGAAAGCGGTATTGCTGGTAGCGTCAGTCAAACAGGGATAAAACAAATCAGTTGATAAGCGGAAACGGGCACCCGCCGTTTGTTCCTGCACCAATAACCTTTCGTACTGAGAAACGAAGTGCTGGGGCAAATGCTTGCTTTTCCCCTTCGTCTTTTTCCAAATTCGTCTAATGCCCATAACTAATTCGTCAATGACCTCAACCAAAATTTGAAGATACGGCGTTTTTGTTTGGGTGAGGTTAATGAAACTTTAAAAAGGCCTTTCCTGAGCAAATAGGACGCAGCTTGTCTTTTGCGTATCGTAGACGTTACAATCAGATACCACCGGTCGAACAATTCTTTTTCGAATATTGTTTGCGGGAGCTTGTTGGACGTCAAGTTTGCCGACCTGAGCGCAACCAATAGCTCATAGAAATCTTCAATGGAATGGTCTTTAAACGCACCCCTTATCAGCGCTTCAAAAGCGGAAACGTAAATTTCAGCACTTTTAACGCCAATTGACACTAATTGTTCCCTTTTAATTTCACGCACGTGATCAACCAGCTTTTTCTGCTTGATGTAGGAGCTATTGCTGGAATGTAGGCGATATCGGACAAAATATTCTTCAGCGAGCATACGTATTTCATATGCATCTGCCAAACGAACAAAAAGGTCATAGTCCTCTGCCGGCTCTCTATCCCGGTACCCCCCCAATGACAACACTTCGGCTCTTCTATACATTACTGTAGAATTAACAAAAATATTGTTGAAGAACAGTTTTACTTTTAATTCTTCAGGTTTATAAGAAGGGATTAGTACTTGAGTAGTCGTATTTCCGTTTTCATCTATAACGACGGCATTTCCGCCGCACAGCACCACGTCCGGATGCACTTCCAAAAACTGATACTGCTTTTCCAAACGTGACGGAAAAGCAACATCGTCACTATCCAAAATCGCTATATATTTCCCGCGCGCCGCTCGCAACGCCACTTGCCTGGCATGGGTAATCCCTTTATTGTTCTCATCGGCTATCAGCCGAATACGAGGGTCAGTAAACTCATTAACAATAGCTGAAGTATCATCTGTGGATCCGTCGTTGTATACAATTAATTCAAAGTCTCGGAAAGTCTGACCTAACACACTTTGAATAGCTTCGCGGATATATAAGCCAGCGTTGTAAGCTGCCATTAGCACGGAAACAGCTGGCGTCGCAGGAGGGTCAACCGTCATCATCATGGGTTAATAGTAATTAGCGAGTTCCCTTTAAATTTGGGCAGGGTCGATCGCCCTAATCAGTTTATGGAAGCTCGCAAGTTGTCTCCGCTTCGTAAACTCAAAATCGCAGCCTACCGAATCATTATTTAACTTTCTTGCCATAACTTCTTTCATAGCCTCCGCTAAATCAGTTGCATTCCACGAATCAACCACAATGCCTCGCGCCTCGTTTACAAACTCGCTGACACCTCCGGAATTAAAAGACACGATGGGTTTCCCAAGGTATGCTGCTTCCAACATAACCAAGGAAAAGGAATCTTCCCTCGAAGGCATTAAGAGTCCATCACCGAGCGCTATAGACCCATAATATCTTTCCTTAAGCTCACCCGTAAAAATAACTTTTCCCGGCCACTTTTTACGGACTACGGATTGGACATAGTGGAACAATCCATCTTCACGTATCCTACCCAACCATAAGATACAACAATTTTCTTGTTCCAAAGCGGCTAAAATATAAGGAATATAATCAAGCCCCTTTTCATAGGTCACGGTGCCAGATATTATCCAAACGAAAGCTTCCGGAGAAATCCCCAGTTCTTCTCGACTAACTCCGTCATTTTCAAGCTGATCTTGAATAGCTTCCTCATCAATAAAACTATATTGTAAGCGAACATTTTCATGGCCCATATCACGTATTTTCTCGCAAACGATCTTAGAACAACCTATACATACTTCTGAATACCGAATAATTAATTTAAGATGATCTTTACGGATAAATCGGTAGGCGTTGGAAAGCTCGTGAAAATGAGTAACTATTCTAACACCTAACTGTTGTCCGACGGTCAAAACCCGCTCGTCTACCACTATGGTATTAACATACCAAATAGCTGCTTTGACTTTTCGCTGTAAAGCTCTCAATTGATAAGCAACCGGATCTATTTTAAGTCCTTTTAAAACGCCCCTCCATATTCTTTTCCACCATTTTTTCTCCTTATTGTAGGGCAAATAATATGGGATATCATCCGGCAATTCAGCTAAAAGCTCCCCTTTTTTGAAACTATACACATAGGGGGTAACCATATCTCTGTCGAGCCCAGTCAGCAAGCTGAAAAGAAGAACCTCCGAACCCGTTCTGGCAGAAGAAGAAGTAAAAAACAAAATCGATTGCGAGCCTGAACTATTTGACATAAATAAAAACTTTAAGGGGGCATGGCTTAATTAAGGGCGAAGATAATCCAAATCTACCCACATCAATTTGGCAGATAAATTGGGGAATACTCTCCTTCATCCAACAAATACCGAATCCAATTATCGAAGCTATATTTTTTTCTAATGTCTATTGGCAGCGGGACAAATGGTGAAGCTAAAAATTCATCTAACTTCTCCTTACCTTGCTCTCCCCAAACAAAAAAATTATTGGGGTGATAGAAATCATAATTTTTAACCTCCTGCGAAGTCGTAATCATTTTTTTCTGAAATCCTATGGCTTCAAAAACACGGAAAGACAAGCCATTATGTACCTGATTATTAATATCAATAAGGATATGGGTATTATAGATGAGTTTGAGATTTTCCTGATAAGTTAATTTTTCCGTGGTTGTTTTTAAAGTTTTAAAATCCGGGCGGGCTTTCTTACCGTGGCAGATATGATAACGTACCTTTAGACCTGCTTCAGTGAGTTCGGCAATTAATTGTTCTACCTGCTGGGAACGACCGCTCATATAGGTGCCGATAAAGCAGGCGTCCGAGGTCAGTGCCGACTCAGCATGCAATACCGATGCATTGGTATAAAAGTTCGTAATCGGAAGTAAATGCGGGCCATCTAAGTCATCCGGATCGAAAACGAAAAACCGATCAAAATACTTTACGAGTTGTTTGACAGCGGGGAATCTATCTAATCCATCCCACTGATAAGCCACCAACATTGCCGCCTTGCGCTTGATGGTTTGAATAATTTCTTCGCTATATTGATCAGGCCGAATAAGAAATGCATAATCTGCATGGGTTATTTCCGCTAACGTGCCTTTCATCCATACTTCTGCACGCTTGAACCTCAAGTAATCTTTATAGCCTTTGTGTCCCAAAAAATTCTTATGAACGAAACTTTTAAGCCGCTCAAAAATATTCCTATACTTAAACTTTCCCTGTCGGGAATAAGAGATATTCACAACTTGAAAACCCTGGTACCTCAGCTCCTTTTCAATCATGTCTGAAAAGCTGTAATCAGTTGGGGCACCTAAAATGATTTTCTTGCCTGCAAAATATCCCATTAAAAAAATAGTGTTAGCCTGTCTTTTTCACAGAAGGTCGTACCACACCGCGAGAGCCAAATCAATAGGCCAACGTCGGTTGGAGGTCAACACGGGAAGGTATCGCCTCACGTTCGAGCCGGTCCTCGCGGAGCAAAGCATTTATCCAATTATTGAAACTGTAACTTTCTTTTATATGGGTTGCCAATTCCATGTACGGCGCATTAAGAAAATCGGTTAGCACTTCTCGCGACTGACCTTGCCAAATCAAAATATTATCAGGGTGATAAAAATCATACTGCTTGATCGCTTTATTGGTGGTGATGAGTTTCTTGCCGAAACCAATAGCTTCAAATACCCGGAAAGACAAGCCATTGTGATGGGTTGTCGGTACATCCAACAAAATCTTGCTGTTAAACGCATAGCGCAGATTTTCGCCATAAGTCAAATCCGTCGACGAGGTGTCCAAAAACTTAAATCGTGGCTTCCGCTTCCTGAATTTGCAAATGTGATATTTGACAGAAAGGCCATAATCCTGAAGGCTCGTGATGATTTCTTCCAATTGCGAGGCGCGCCGTTTCATATATGTTCCCACATAGTACACATCCGATTCGTGCTCCTCACTTGGTCCTACATCAAAAGAATTGGTATAGAAATTCGTTGCCGGCAGCATAGCAGGGTACCTGGCATCTTTCGGGTCGAAGACAAAAAAACGATCGAAAAGACCGATCCGCTTGTACACCTCGGGAAAGCGGTTCAGACCATCCCATTGATAGCCAATTGTCTTGTCTGCCTTTAGGCCAATCATGTTGATGATGTCTTCGGAATACTGGTCCGGACGGATCAGCAAGGCGTAATCCACACGGGGTATCTTAGCTACGCGATCCAACATTTCGCCTTCGACACGCTTAAATTTCAGATAGGTCTTGTAATCGGGGTGACCAAGGAAATTCCGGTGCAAATAAGCATTTAATCGTTCGAATACATTTCTATATTTAAAAGGGGCGCGGGGCAAAGACAAGTTATACACCTCGAAACCCTGATGTCGCAGCTCCTGCTCAATAATTTCAGAAAAACCGTACGCAGTTGGCGCTCCTAAAATAATTTTCTTCCCGTTAAATACCGTCATCTAGCTTGTAATTATATCAATAAGTAATGCGCATCGACAATTAACCTGCTTCAATTAACCTGCCAGCTTTTCGCTGCGTTCCTGATTCATAACGAGAATTGTGGTATATACGCTACTCATTCGCGAAAAGAAAATACCCACCTACCGAAAGTTGTTGAATGGTTTCCCAGCTTTGGGAGCGAATAGACACAATAATATATGAACCGATGGAATAAATCGACATCAACCAAGCAAGCCAGTCCCAGGGCAAGCGTGCGGCTGTATAGATAGCTAATCAAATGACATAAGGGTTGGCAGAAACAATTAGTTAATTTGTCAGCGAATGTAACATTTTAAACGAACTTTAACCAATAAAAAAAGAAAAAAAACCGATCCATCTGGCATCGTTTACCGAAGCGGTATATCGGGGTTTGGAAACAAGGTTAATATCCGTACATTTACGAGTAGGTTTTCGATAATAAGATGATGAGGACACTTCAATTTACCGTTCCGGTGACGCCCGATAAAACCGTCATGGTCCAGGAAGACAACTTGCCCCGATTCTATCCCCATTTGCATAGGCATAAAGAGGCACAATTGATCTGGATAATCAAAGGTGAGGGCACGTTGATCACCGATAACACCATGCATTCCTTCCGGCCTGATGATATCTTCATGATCGCCCCAAACCAATCGCACGTATTCAAAAGCAACCGCCAGTCTGCCACAACCGGAATCCATACCCTATCTGTTTTTTACGACCCGAACGGCCGCCTCGCCCATCTCCTCCATTTGCCCGAATTGAGCCAATTGAATCTATTCCTCAAAGAATATAAAGGCGGGTTCAGGCTCCCCGAAATACATTTCAAGTCGGTATCCAGGTATATCCTCAAACTCAGGGAATCGAGTGACATGGATCAAATGCTGCATTTCCTGCACCTGCTACGCATTTTTTGCCGGATGAGCCCCAAGCCCAAGCACCTGTCGACATGTAACGGGGAACACATTTCCAACGGGGAAGGGATGCGGATGGGAAATATCTATAATTATGTCCTGCAGCGCTATCAAAATGCGCTTACGCTGGAGGAAGTCGCCGCAGAAGCCCATCTCACGCCGCAGGCTTTCTGCAGGTATTTCAAGAAACATACGGGTGTAACTTTTGTAACGTTTCTCAACAAGATGCGCATCCATCAGGCTTGCAAAAGGCTCACATCAGGCGAATTTGATTGCATCGCGACGGTGGCCTACAATAGCGGGTTTAACAGCATCACCAACTTCAATCGTGTATTTAAAAGCGTCGCTGGTACGTCGCCCAAGGAATATCTATCCCAATACCTCAACAACGTGAAATAAACCCTATTGTTAATATCTGCATAGCATTGATTAATTAGCGGCTGGTTTACCCTACTGTTTACCCATATATTTGTGCCAATCATTTGGCGTTGACATCATAGCCCGCCATCCATTAACACACATAACGATAACATGAACACAACTAAACTTTGGCATGGGGTTTACCCCGCACTATTGACACCCTTCACGGAAGCGGGCACGATTGATTATGATATGTTCAAAAAGAATTTCCTGGCCCAGATCGACGCCGGAGTTGCCGGCTTAATCATTGCAGGTTCATTAGGGGAAGTCAGTACATTAACTACGCAAGAAAAATACGACCTGCTGGTATTTGCAAAAAAAAACGTACCCAACCATATACCCGTTATTCTTAATATCGCGGAACAGGCTACCGCCGAAGCGGTAAGTGCGGCACAGGAGGCCGAGCGGATGGGTGCGGACGGGTTGATGTTACTGCCCCCCATGCGGTACCGGGCATCAGACCGGGAGGTGGTGGAGTATTTCAAAGCGGTAGCGGCAGCCACGAGTTTATCCATTATGATCTATAACAATCCTGTGGACTACGCCATCCACGTAACCGTGGAAATGTTTGCCCAGCTCGAAGCATCGCCGAATATAAATGCTGTGAAGGAATCCACGCGCGACCTCACCAATATCACACGGATGATCAACCGTTTCGGCGACCGATTCAAGATATTGGGCGGTGTGGATACCATCTCCTTGGAGAGCCAATTGATGGGTGCGCATGGCTCCGTGGCAGGCCTCGTCGATGCGTTCCCGCGCGAAACGGTTGCCATTTACCGGTTGGCCGAAGCGGGCCGGTTAGACGAAGCATTGGCCATATACCGATGGTTCATGCCCCTATTGGAATTGGATATCCATCCGCGGCTGGTGCAATACATCAAATTGGCGGCAACGGCCGAAGGGCTGAGCAATGAATACGTACGGGCCCCACGGCTACCATTGGAAGGCGAAGAGCTTGCCCGTGTACAAAAAATTATCAGCGATGCCATCGCCACTCGTCCGGTATTGCCAGATTACTTAAATTTACCGCTCCGGAAAACAATTGAGCAAGTATCATGAGCGAAAACATCCCCATTCAGGAAATCGACCCCTACGTACAGCGGGCGCAGGAAGCTTTTTTAAACTTCAGGCAATTGACCATTAAGCAACGTGCCGTGCTCATGCATGCCGTTGCCGATGAAATCGAGGCCCTCGGCGCGGAATTGATTTCCGCCGCCCAATCGGAGACAAACCTCCCCGAGGCCCGCCTCACAGGCGAAAAAGCGCGCACGGTGTACCAATGGCGTTGCTATGCCGATGCGTTGGTGCATAGCAATGTACTACCTGTGCAGATCGACACGGCGATCCCAGACCGCACCCCACCCAAGCCCGATATCCGCAAAGCGTATACCGGGCTAGGTGTCGTGGTTGTATTCGGGGCGAGCAATTTCCCGTTTGCTTTTTCCACCGCCGGCGGTGATACGGCGTCGGCCATCGCAGCCGGTTGCGCAGTTATTTTCAAAGCCCATTCGGGGCACCCCAAAACATCCGCCATCATGGCCAATGCAATTGAACATGCGGTGGAAAAAACGGGTATGCCCAGCGGCCTGTTTGCCGCCATAGCCACCCACGGTGCCACCGGTGGCCAATACCTGGTGAAGCATCCGCTTGTCAAAGCCGTCGGTTTCACCGGCTCGCTCTACGGCGGCAGGACGCTGTTCGATCTGGCCAGCCAACGGCCGGAGCCGATTCCGGTATTTGCCGAAATGGGCAGTGTCAACCCGGTTTTCCTGCTTCCGGAGCGACTAGCCACCCGTGCGGAAGAAGTGGCCACGCAATATGCCGGTTCGCTCACCTTGGGTGTGGGACAGTTCTGTACCAACCCCGGTATATTCGTAGCGCCCAACAACGCGGAGCTACCGCGTTTCCTCGACACCCTGAAAACACAGATCGAACAAGTAGCGCCCGCCGCGATGCTGCATCCGGGCATTGCGGCATCTTACCATAAAAACAAGACCGACTTGCTGGCCCAAGCGGGAATAGATATATTGGTTGCAGTAGATGAGACCACACCGCAAACCCATGGCAACGCCACAGTAGCCACCGTTTCGGCACAGGAATTTTTGGCCAACCCGAAATTGAGCGAAGAAGTGTTCGGCCCGTTCGGGCTTGTGGTAACGTATGACACCCCAACGGAGGCTTTGGCGGTAGCGAACCAACTCGAGGGGCAGCTTACGGCAACTGTACTGGCCGAGCCTACTGAATTGGAACACCACCGGGAGCTCATCGCAGCACTGGCGGATAAAAGTGGCCGCTTGCTGTTCAATGGCTTCCCCACGGGCGTGGAAGTCTGCGGATCGATGCAGCACGGCGGTCCATACCCGGCCGCCACCGACAGCCGGTTCACCTCGGTGGGGCCCGATGCCATCAAGCGCTTTGCGCGGCCCATCAGTTACCAGAACTGGCCCGACGAGCTGCTGCCCGATGAACTGAAAAACACCAATCCACTGGGCATCTGGCGTACAGTGAATGGCAAGCTGACACAAACTCAAATAGACTGACGCAAAAGAGCAAAGAGCAAAAAAAGTAACCCGTGAGAAAAACCTTCTTCTGTATTGATGCCCATACCTGTGGGAATCCGGTGCGACTGGTAGCGGGCGGCGGCCCGCAATTGACAGGCAAAAATATGATGGAGCGCCGCCTGCATTTCATGGCAGAGCACGATTGGATACGTAAAGGCCTGATGTTCGAGCCCCGCGGCCACGATATGATGAGCGGTAGCATCCTTTATCCGCCAGCCGACCCGGCCAACGATACGGGCGTACTATACATCGAAACCAGCGGATGCCTGCCCATGTGTGGCCACGGCACCATCGGCACGGTAACCATCGCCATCGAGGAGGGCCTGATCATCCCGAAAACGCCGGGTAAGCTGCGGCTCGAAACGCCTGCGGGACTGGTGTTAATCAAATACGTGCAGGAGGGTAAAAAGGTTAGGTCGGTGAAACTGACCAACGTAAAATCGTTCCTGGCCGCTGAAGGACTGGCCGTCGACTGCCCCGACCTCGGAACCCTAACGGTAGATGTAGCCTATGGTGGAAACTTCTACGCCATCATCGATCCGCAGGAACATTTCAAGGGGCTGGAACACCACTCGGCCGACCAACTGATTAGCTGGAGCCGCGTATTGCGTAACCGGCTGAACGACCAGTATACCTTCGCCCATCCGGAAGACAGTAACATCAATGGCCTTAGCCATATCCAGTGGACCGGTGCCACACTTGACCCTACATCTACGGCTAGGAACGCCGTGTTTTATGGCGACAAAGCCATCGACCGGTCGCCCTGTGGCACGGGTACATCCGCACGCATGGCGCAATGGCATGCCAAAGGTAAACTCAAGGCGGGCGATCAATTTGTTCACGAGAGTATCATCGGCTCCAAATTCACAGGCACCATCGAAGAGGAACTATCCAACGCTTTCGGCGACGGAAAACCGGCCATCGTGCCGGGTATCGAGGGTTGGGCCATGGTAACCGGTTACAATACCATCATTATCGACGACGACGATCCGTATGCACATGGGTTTCAGGTTATCTAGTCATAAGTCGTAAGTCGTAAGTCATTGGTCGTAAGTCGTTAGTTTAATTTCAAAACCCATCTCAAAAAAATGACTACTAGTCATATACCTGCCGCCATCCAATCCCGAGGAAGCGCCCTGATCGTGGGCGGCGGCATCGTCGGCCTCGCATCTGCCTATTACCTGGCCCAAGATGGCTGGAAAGTTACTGTATTAGATCGGGACGATTTCACCGACAACTGCTCCTACGGCAACGCCGGGATGATTGTGCCCAGCCATTTCACACCGCTGGCTGCACCGGGCGTGGTAACACAGGGCATCAAATGGCTGTTCGATAGCCGCAGTCCCTTTTACATGAAGCCGTCGCTCAGCCGCTCGATGATTTCGTGGGGATTGAAATTTATCCGGCATGCCAATGAACGGCACGTAATCCGTTCAGCTCCACATATCCTCGCCTTGAATAACCTCAGCAAAGACCTTTATGATGAGTTGGCCGCTGAACTGGGTGATGATTTCGGACTGGCACACCGCGGCATCCTCATGCTGTGCAAAACAGAAAAAACGTGGGAAGAGGAAGTCCACCTGGCCGAACGGGCCACCGATTTGGGCCTTGATGTCGGGATACTGAACCGCGAACAGGTGCAGGCCCTCGAACCGAATGTCCGGTTGGATGTCTTCGGTGCCACCCATTTTCTCAGCGATGCCCATCTTTATCCCCCGGCGTTGATGGCGGCACTTCAGAAGCAGCTTAGGCAGTTGGGCGTAGCACTCGTTTCCCATGCCGAAGTTACGGGGTTCGTGCGCATCGGCGATAAAATCGCGCGGGTAACCACCGCAGACGAAGAGTATACGGCAGATACCATCGTACTTACCGGCGGTGCTTGGTTGGACCAATTGGCCAATAAGGCAGGTATCACCATCCCGATGATGGCCGGCAAAGGTTACTCCTTCATGACCTCGGCATTCGAAGGCAAGTTACGGCACCCCGCACTGCTGCTGGAAGCCCGCGTGGCAATCACGCCCATGGGCGGGCAGGTGCGCATCGGTGGCACGATGGAACTCGCCTCCATCAATCACCGCATTAATCGGAAACGGGTGGAAGGCATTGTGAATGCCATACCACAGTATTATGCAGGGTATGAACTGCCAATGCCCGACGAGAAGTCGGTTTGGCATGGATTCCGTCCCTGCTCGCCGGATGGGCTTCCCTATCTCGGTCGAGCGAAATCAATCTCCAACCTCATTATTGCCGGCGGGATGGGCATGATGGGCCTTAGTCTCGGGCCGGCAGCCGGCAAGATTGTCTCCGAACTCGCACATGAGGAAAGGACATCCGTCGATATCCGGTTGTTTGACCCCGAGCGGTTTAATTAAATAACATATATCCCGGTTTATTAAAAAGCCAATCCAAGGCCGACCTCCAACTCACCCGCACTGATTCGACTTGTTGCTGTCGTGCCTATGGTATACCCTACCATGAACTTAAAACTTTCGGCATAATCCAACGAAAAACCCAATGTTGCGTAGCGAGCGCTGTGGTACGTCCCAAAAATCCCTAAATCATTTCCCGTGGAGGAGTTGAATGTAACCTGGGTGGATACACCCACCAAATCCGTATAACCCTTTACACTTCTGTAGAACACTTTCGGCTCAATCACCGCATTACTCGTTACCCAACGATAGCTCGCTGAAGCTACCAACCAAGTGTAGTCGACCGCCTCGGTACGCCTGCCCATCTGCCAAACAAGTTTAGGCAAGATGGCCTGGAGCGTGGCGGAAGGCGAGCGATAGGCGATGCCAAATTCACTATCAACCTGGGGTTTACGGTTGTCCACCGCAACCAAATCGGGATCGTTCAGGTCGCCGGATATTCCCTGTTTATTCAGCCGGTAATCACTTACCGACAATAACAACCCAAAATCAAGGTACTGCGCCTGTGCCAAGGGGAGGTGGTAGGCATAGGAAGCACCGATATACATTTCTCCTAGCACGCCGGCCTTATCGTTCGCAAATCGGATTCCGACCCCCGATTTTTCCGTAAAACCTTTGTCCAGGGTAATCGCTTGGGTTTGTGGTGCCCCCCTGAAAGCGGGAAACTGCTGTCTTAGCCCCATATTCACGTGCCAAAGCGGATCTAAACCCGCCAATGCTGGATTCTGTAAATAACCATTAAAGTAGTGGGTGGCACTTAATGGCCGCAACTGCCCCTTTACCTCGGTGAACACCGCAATGAGCAGGACAACAAGGGCCGCTTTCCAGAAGCCGTCCTTGCATGGAGATATCGTTATCGCGTACATGATGATTATCGGTTATTTCGGATGATGGTGACGAAAGATCTCACCGACGGCGTTTCGTCTCCCACTTCCAACACATAATAATAGGTGCCTTCTGCTAAGGGTTTACCATTTAGGTAACCGTCCCAATCATTAGCATAATTGCGTCGGCTGTAGATCAATCGTCCTGATCGATCGACGATACGAAGTATATTATCGGGATAGAACGCCAGGTTTTCGAACACCAACAGGTCGTTGATCCCATCACCATTCGGCGTAAGCACGTTGTTTGCCCGGATGGTACGGTCAATTTTGATGGTGAACGGAAAAGCTGCACCCGGTGTGCTTCGGTTCCCTACACCATCCGTCGCAACAGCGGTCAACACGTAGGCACCTTCCTCCAGCGGCTGGGGCGGAACAAAACGGAATACGCCATCGGCACCGGTGGTGACGGTTGCCACCAACTGATCGTCCATGTAAATTTCAACCGTCGCTTCCGGTTCGGAACGGCCCACCACTTCGGGCTGCCTGTTGAGGGTCAGCAGTTCCGGTGTATGCTGGCCATCCACCTGCTCTATAAGCGGTGCGTCGGGCGGCGTGGTATCAACGGTAAAACCGAAGCCTTCCCCTGCTTCGCCGGTATTACCGGCGTCATCGGTAGCGACAGCCGTCAACACATATACTCCGTCTGGAAATGCAGCCGACGGGACGAATATGAAGTTGCCGGATTCGTCTACCCGCACGGTACCCAAGGATGCCGAGCCACTAAAGATTTTTACGGTTGCTCCCGGCTCTGCCTTGCCAACAATCGGCAATCGGTTGTTGGCAGTAACGAAGCCTTCGTCCGTGTGACCATCCACCTCGGTCAACAACGGTGCGTCGGGCGCTTTGGTATCGATGTTTACCGTGAATGTTTCGCTCGCCGCGCTACGTAGTCCGGATGGACCCACGGCCACGGCGGATAGGATGTGCGTACCATCCGTCATAGCTGAAGTCGGAACGAATGCAAACCCACCGTTTGCATCGGCTGTGGCCGACCCAAGCACCGTGGTGCCGGCAACGATTTCCACGGAAACGCCGGGATCTGCCGTACCGGTAATTTCAGGCGTTTGCACGTTGATGAGCGCGGGGGAATCGTCTCGCCCATCAACCGTGGCAATGATAGGCACACCCGGCACCCGCGTATCGATGGTGAAGGCGAACACTTCGGTAGGAGCAGTGGCGTTGCCTGCTGCGTCGGTGGCAACAGCGGTCACCGCATAATTGCCATCCGGTAAATCCGCCGTTGGCGTAAAACTGAATACGCCTTCCGCATCTGCGGTGACGGTACCTAGGCTGGCGGCACCGTCGAATAGCTCAACGGAAGCACCAGCGTCGGTCGTACCCAATAAGACAGGCCGCGGATTGGATGTAAAGAACTCGGGCTCGGTACGGCCGTCCACACTGGATATCGCCACGTTTGCCGGAGCTTCCGTGTCTACAATCAATTCAACGGCATTGCTCGGCTCACTGGTTTCATCCGTATCGCTGATGGCCACGGCGGTAAGCGTATGTGTGCCATCGACCAGCGGTTCGGCCGGCGTAAGGGACCACGTTCCTGCTTCATCGGCCGTAACCGTCCCCCGTGACAACCCATCTGCGAAGACCTCAACCGAAAGACCCGGCTCCGCCGTACCGATAATCAAAGGTGTAGGACTATTGGTCAGCACCGGGAAAGCGTCATCGCCGCCAACCGATTCGATGACCGGAGGTTCCGGTTTTGTCGATTCGGCAATGGTGAATTCGTGTGACTCGGCCCCACCCCAGCCATTGGCGCTTTTCGCACGGACAAACAATAGGTGTTCGCCGATAGTAAGCCCTTCGGTGGGCACATCGACGACAAACTCGGCTGTCCCCGCTGCGGGGCCGATAGCAATAGGTACACCGTTGCCCACACCGGGGTCTTCATCGATAAAAAACTCCGCATCGGTGATGTCCACCGCCGGTAGCCCCTGATCGGTGATGAAGAACACCCGCGACTCCACCAACCCCCAGTTGCCCGCGGCATCCCGACCACGGATATGGAGGTTATGGAAACCATGGGCAAGGCCGTCGGTGGGCAAATCCACCGCCAACGAAACACCGCCCCCTGCCGTGTTAATAGCAAGGGCCTTGCCCTTTCCTACGCCGGGATCGGCATCGATATAGTATTCGACGGCCACGATATCCGGTGCGTCCTCGCCGACATTAGACAGGTAAAACATGCGGTTCTCAACCAAGCTCCACCGGCCATCCGCATCGCGCGCGCGAATCATCAGGTTATGAAACCCTATACCGAGCCCCGCCGTGGGAATAGCCGCCGTGAACGTTACCGAGGCACCTGTACCGCCCACCGTCAATAGGCGGCCGTTGCCTACCCCCGGATCCGTATCGATAAAATATTCGGCTGCCGCGACATCGGCTACCACTTCGCCGACACCCATGATGTAAAATGTTCGGCTTTCGGCAAGCCCCCAAGTACCGTCGTCATACTGCACCCGCACAAGGAGGTTGTGGAAACCATCGGCAAGCGCCGCCGTAGGTACCGGCGCTTCGAACGACACGGACTCGCCGCTGCCGCCGATGGGAATGGCTACCCCGTTGCCCACACCCGGGTCCGTATCGATTATGTACTCGGCGCGGTGGATGACCTGCCCGTTGGCCAACAGGCCGGCCAACAGGCATATCGCTGTTAACAATCTTCTCATCGCATATCGCTTTAGTGCGCTCCCGCTACGGGTTAATTCTGCTTCTTGGCGGTCACCTCCACATGCAGTTCCTCGCCCGGACCGATGGTAGGGTTGGTGATGTTCATGCTGAAAATAAACGGTAGGCGCGCAGCGCGGGCATTCAACCAGTTCAGGCTTCCCGTCTCGTCAAACAGCAGTCCGAGGTCCTTGCCATCGGTGCCGCTGTCGTTGGCGGGCCCCGTCGCAATAGAAAAGTCGAGCAACGGGTTGTCGACACCTTCGTTGACCTCGTCCTGCGCCGTAAGCTGCGGATTCGTATTGTGATGATTTCCGCCGCCATCGATGTTATCGTTCACCAACCACGGTGCTTCGGGCACAACCACATCCGACCTATAGAACGTGATGTTGTTGTTGAAGGTCGATTGGGACAGCTCACTGGCCACGTCCATGTTCACGAATACGTTGTTGGTAATGGTCAAGAACTTGTTGGCTGCATTGCGAAATACCGCCGACCCGCTTGTACCGGGCTGGTTGGTATAAAAGAGGTTATGGTCAAAAATGAAATTACTGGCATTGTTCAATCCCGAAGTGACACCGTTGTTAAAATTGCCGATGCGGAACACATTGTTCTGGAAAAGGAAATTGGAGTAACTCTTGTTAGCGGCAAACCCGAAGCCAACGACCGACCCGGTGAAGTAGTTGCCTTCAATGATGTAGTTACCTCCTCCTATATTAATGCCGATACGCCCCCGGAACTCGCAGCGCTCAATACGGATGTTATTGACGGGTAGCGCGGCAGCGGACGTGCCCGCAAACTCGAAATTTGACATGACAACCAATCCTTGGTAAACACTTCCGTTGCAGGTAGCGTCAGCTTGAGCAGAAGCCGTGTTGAAAACCGTCGGCACGCCGTTTATCACGGCACGGACAGGATTATTCTTGGCAGGCGCCCAACCCGGTCCGATAAAGGTGAGCCGCTTATTTTCCTGCTTGAAAGCAGCGTACTCAATAGGGCTACCGTGGATGAAGATGGTATCGCCATGGGCAGCTGCGTCAACGGCTTCCTGGATGGTCTTGAACTGAGCCCCTCCGAACTCGGCATTGTTCACGGTGTGTACCCGGGCCGAGGCCGCTCCGGCAAATCCTATCAGTAAAATAGTAAATAGATGTTTCATGATGAGTGGGTTTAATTATTGTGTTTATCGAATCGTAATCATTGCTTCTGGATTGGGGTGACTGCCGGTCGGAAATGCCATCCCCGTGGTAGATGACCCGGCAACCGCCCACCTTGAAAAATGCGCCGTCACCGTCGTTATCGATATTGACCAACCCATACTTCAGGTTTCGGATACCCCCTTCCTCGATGGTTCCGGAATAGAGGTAAGCGAATTCAGATTTCTTTTCGCCCTGTTCAGACATCAAAATACCATACACGGTAAACCGGTCGTCGGCACCCGAGATGACCGTGCGGACGCTCGTGCGCCGTTTATCATTCTGCAAGGATTCCAGTTCGATGGAAAAGTCTTCAGCGTTCTGATTAAAGAACCGGATCGCATTATCGCTGAATGACCTACCCGGCTGGTCATTCAGATTGGACCGTTCCAATACCGGCGGGCTGATCAGGTACGAGCCGGTGATATCTGGCGGTTGGGCGCCCATATTCACTTCAAATCCATACTTTTTCAGGGAATCGACATATTGCCTCGGGATGACATTGTCGATTTTCGTGGCCAGCATTTTTTCCTTCAGTTGACGTTCGTCAACCGTACCGTCTTTCTTGCAAGCGCTGACGCATAACAGTAAGCCTAATGAAAAACAAATAATCCGATTCATCGTAGTCGTATTTTAATGAACTGTTTAACTACTACAAAACTGAGGGATAGGCAGCTGGGATAAAATACCCCAATGGGTGATTTTAGAACAGGCCTCGTTGCTTGGCTTTGATCACGGCTTCGGTACGGTTGGCCACGTGCAACTTTTTGTAGATGTTTTTCAGGTGCGTGCGCACGGTTTCATAACTGATGAATGCTTTCTCGGCGATAGCGGGGCCGCTCAATCCGTCTTTCAGCCATTTCAGGATTTCGTACTCACGTTCACTGAGCTGGATATCGACCGCATCGAATTGCGGCGCGATTACCTGTTGACGGAAAAACGCCAGTACCTTCTGGGCAATGGATGCAGACATCGGTCCTCCCCCTGCATACACCTCCCGGATGGCGTCCAATTGCTTCTCGGGCGAATCGCTTTTCAGGATATAGCCCGACGCTCCAGCGCACAGGGCATAGAATATTTTATCCTGTTCGTCGAATACCGTTTGCATCAGCACCTTTATTTCGGGAAAATGCTGTTTAATGGCCTGGGTGGCCTCAATGCCCGATCGGCGGGGCATTTCGATATCCATGAACACCACATCGGGCTTGCAAAACCCGATATCTGCCTCCAGGTGGTTGGCATTGGGGAATGCACCGACACAACACATCCCTTCGGCATGGGCAATGAGGATGCACAGCGCGTCGCGGTGCGTGCGGTTGTCTTCAAAAATGGCGACACGGATATCCTGGTTTTCCATTGCTACGTCAAAAATCCCATGTTCTTTCCTACCGCGCAATACCTCACTGGGTGATTGGGCACTCCAAATGGATAATCGTCCCCGTTCCGGTTCTGCTGACGACCTTCAACACGGCACGGATCTGGTCGGCCCGATCGGCCATATTGACCATTCCATTGCCCGGTTGCGGGGCGGAACTTTCAAACCCCACACCGTCGTCCTCCACTTTGAGCCGCAGTTGCTTGACCATAAGGTCAACCTCCACCCGGATGGTCGAACACCCGCTATGCTTCACTGCGTTATTGATGGCCTCCTTACCAATGAGGTAAATGTTCTTACGGTGTTCCATTGGCAGGCGCACGGAGACCAGCGAATCATCCCAATCCATCAACAGCGAAATATGGGCCGCACTGGTCAACGGAAAGGCAAAATCCTTTAGCCGTTGCAATAGTGCATGCAGGGTATCTTGTACCGGGTTCACCGCCCATACGATATCGCTCAGCGTAGACACCATGGTTGACGCATTCCCTTTGATGAGTCCGATAAGATGGGTCGCTTCGTCATACCGTGCCTTTTTCACCTCTTCTTCCGTGATATGCGAATACATGGCGATACCGCTGAGCGTAGCCCCCACTTCGTCGTGTAAATCCTGGCTGATTTTATTCCGAAGCGACGACAAACGCAATCGCTCCCGAAGGAAATAGCGGTATGCCGCAAACATGACGACAACCAACAGGACAACCAATAATGCGATATAGAGGCGTCTATTGGCGAGCTGCTGGCTAGCACGGGCCTCTGCTAATTCCAGATCGAGGATGCGCTTCTCATTCTCCAAGCCCGAATTCAACAAGGTTTGCAATTGCCGGTTATTGCGCGTGTACGTGGCCTCCAGCAAACTGGACTTGGTGTCAAGCGTTTTAATCAAGGCATCATCCTCATCGTATCGCCGATAAATAGCCTCCGCTTGCCGGAGAAAAATCCCTTTATAGAAATCGTTGAGTTGTGGATAGTTACCTAAGAGGGTAAAGCCACGGCTTAATTGATGAAGCGCCTCCAACCGATCAGACCGTTGTGCAGCGCATGTAGCCAGCCCGCCATAGCCGGCCAGTTCCACATCAAAGTCCTTGCCTTTGGCGGCGTGGTCAACTACCTCAGCAAACAACCTGCCGGCATGGTTAAGTTCTCCACTTAACAGATAGGCAAAGCTCAAGTTGAGGGTGGCCGTCGCCATTCCTCTTAAATTTCCACTGCGGTTGGCTTCATCCAACGACCTTTTGCTGTAAAAAATGGCGCTATCGGTTTGCCGCAGTTTTTCAAAGGCCTCTGCGAGGTTACCATAGAGGTGGAGCGGTCGGGACAAGGGTATGTAGTCTGTATCATTGCTTTCCTTCGCGGCGCGTGTAAATACCAAACCCAACCTGAACTGGCTTACCGCATCTTCGTATTGGCCAGCCATCATATGGAACAGTCCGATGAAATTTTGTGCATCAAGCAGGAGAATGCTGTCATTTAAGACGGTGGCTACATGCCTAGCCCGTAGTGCTTCCTGCATTCCCAGACCCCGGAGATTGTTGTAATAATAGATTTCGGCTTGGCGAGCGGTGAGAAAGTAAGCAAACAACGACGGCTTGCGGTAGCTTTCGCGCCGATGTATTTTATTGAGCCACACCTGGGCCGAGTCGTAATGGTCTAGGTCCATGAAGCTGTCGGCTTGCGTGAAAGCGTGGTACAAGAAAACGCTATCTGTCGATGTGATGTGTAGCCCGCTGCCAGACTGCCATTGGCAGGACCAACAGCTTAATAAAACGCACGAACATAAGGCGGCCAACAGGCTTTTCATCGTAATCGTTAGCTACTTCACGCGCACGAAATGCGCTAGAAACAAAACTAGTGGTTCTTTGCTAAACCGCCAATTGTTTTTTCAGCTAGTCTTCCTACCCTACTCGCACTCACCCTTCACCAAACAGCTCGGCAAATGTTTTCTCCAGCGCAAACAGCTCGTCGCGCAGCTTGGCCGCCTGCAGGAAATCCATCTCCTTGGCTGCTTTGTTCATATCTTTACGTACCTTATCGACAGCTTGCTGCAGCTGCGGCTTGCTCATGTATTGCACCAGCGGATCGGCAGCAACGCTGCTCGTCGGCTCCGGTTCCACGTAAATCTTGGCCCCCTCCCCTTTGAAGTCGGCCACCGAGGTCTGCTCCAGGATAGCTTCCCGCGATTTGCCCACCGTGCGGGGCGTGATGCCATGCTCTTCATTGTAACGGATCTGCTTCTCGCGGCGCCGATTCGTCTCGTCGATGGTCACCCGCATGCTCTGCGTAATCGTATCGGCATACATAATGACACGGCCCTTATCATTCCGCGCGGCACGGCCGATAGTTTGGATAAGCGACCGCTCCGACCGCAGGAACCCTTCCTTATCGGCATCCAGGATGGCCACCAACGTCACCTCCGGCAGGTCTAGCCCTTCCCTAAGCAGGTTGATACCTACCAACACATCAAATTCGCCCAGCCGCAGTCCACGTAAGATCTCCACGCGCTCCAGCGTCTTGATTTCCGAGTGGATGTAGCGCACGCGGATGCCCAACTTGGCCATGTACTTGGTAAGTTCCTCCGCCATGCGTTTGGTCAGGGTAGTTACCAGTACCCTGCCGCCTTCTTTGGTTACCCGATCTACTTCGTCCAGCAGATCGTCCACCTGATTGACCACCGGACGTATTTCAATCATCGGGTCGAGCAGCCCCGTCGGACGGATTACCTGTTCCACTACCACTCCTTCCGTTTGCTGCAACTCATAATCACCGGGTGTGGCGCTCACATATATGGTTTGGCCAACGATGGATTCGAACTCCGGAAAATTCAGGGGGCGGTTATCCAGCGCTGCGGGCAGGCGGAACCCGTATTCTACCAACGACAACTTCCGCG
>NZ_JBMQOC010000119.1:0-15540 GCF_053550995.1 Parapedobacter sp. | reverse complement strand
GTTTCCTCGCCCCGTATAGTCGTTTACAGAGCGGCCGTATGTAGGAAACGAAGGTTTTATTTAGTATGGCTCGCTGCGCGGGATGCTTTTTTGCCTTTGCCCGCAAGGCTTTCCGGCCTCTATGCCGTCCCGGCATGTTACTTGGACGCACCCAAGTAACCAAGGTGCTCCGGCTGTGCCGCAGTTGTCGTTTCCGGCTGCGCGCCGGTGCGAAGACGCGAACCCTAGGCCGCCTGCGCTGTTGGCCGGCCCTAGGGCTGGGTCCCGCTCGTTTGTACTTACCCCCACGTTGCTGCACCGCCCCATCACGGCCTGCACGTCCAACTGCGCCAAGGCCGGTCTTACCTCCGGACGGACGTTACTACCATCGCTAACGGAACTTCCATGGAGCCCTACCGTTATACCCATCGTCCCATATCCAGTCATCCGTATCCTATCCCATCATCGCACCTCGATCATCACCCACGGTGAGCCTGCACAATGGCCACCGCGGCGGGGCGAGGCCATCCGAAGATAATAGCTGAACGCATCGGCCTAGCCTGCGGAGGCAGCAACCGGCCGCCGGGCATGCCCGGTAGCGAACCGACGAACGATGGGAGGGGCCGGTGTGCAGGGGTGGCTTCGGTCCGCCGCGGCGCATGCGGCAACGGGATGCAACGGAGCAGGCAAGCCTTGATTTATTCACCGCGCATGTTTGTTTCAGCGGTCTTCATGAGCTCCCTTCGGTCGGTTTGGGTTACTTTTAGCGGAAAAGAACAACGTTAAACGATAACGGCACCGATGTGCCTAAATAAAAACTTCGTTTCTTGTCATCAAAGTAAACGCAACTGCGCTGAATCCTTTAACGGTGGCGGAAAGTAGGCAAACTCTTAGCAACGGAATATATTGCATATGAGGAGTATTTTTCCTAAGTTTGGAAAAAGGAGGCCGCTTATGCTGGGATATCCGCTGTTACATCCGTATGACCTATGTCCCCGCGGGGGCGCGAGAAGCAGCCTATATATTCTGCTCCTTTTTTCGGGGTTTACCTTGGCTGCGCAAGAGCGCGAATCAGCCAAAAAAGCCGTGGTAGACAGCCTGCCGGTACCGGATGAACCCCACCAATTGTTCTATCTGCAGCGCGACCCGGATGCCAATACGGTGATCTACCAACTCAACACCGTTGATGGCGTGGTCGATGCCGACGAACCCGTGCATGTTTATTGGATCCGCTATGCCGAGGGTGGTGCACGCAAGGAATTGAACTTTCTGCAGCGCACCATGGCGTACGGCATCACGCACAAAGCGCTTGGCAACGGTGCCTACGAGTTACGCCTGGCCGCCTATAAAGACCATCCGCTACGGCTGACCTATTGCGAGAAAAGCAAAACCTATCACGTTTATACCACCATCAACGACCGCGAGGCATGCTTAACGCGTATTTTTGTACGGATCGATGGGGGAAGCATGCTCAGCCCCAACATCCAATACTTCGAACTAACCGGCCGTGACACCACGACCCAAACGCTGGTAAGCGAACGGATAAAGCCGGTTCAGTAGATAATGGTAAACTTGAAATCCAACGGGCTGAAGTGCTGGATAAGCTCTTCGATCAGGCGGTCGCCATAACGCACATACAGTGGGCCCATGTTTTCCGAACGTTCCTGCAATACGCCGCCGGGAAAAAGCTTTTCCTTGATACGGTCGATCTGGATCAGCGCATCTTCGTGGTTGCGCTTATCGGCTTTGAGCAGTTTCTTCTCAAGGTTGTTGATGGCCTTTTTCAACCGAGCCTTCACCGCGTCGGTACTGGGGCCCAAACTCGGATCTATTTTATGGGCCCGGAGCCGCAGCTTACTGAAGATGGCGTTGAGTTCCATCCATTCGTCGTTGAGGGTAAGTCGGTGTTTGGTATGGCGGCGCACATATTCTTTTTTGAGCTCGTCGGTATCTTTGAAAATACTCCGGAAGGTGAGGTTGAGCCGGAGCACCTTCACAGACATGTTGTCGTCCGTAATCATCGCTGAGTTGCGGGGCACGAGGATGGGGAAGTCGATGCCATAATGCCCGAAAACCGATTTCAGCTGCAGCCAGTAGGCAATTTCGGCGCCACCGCCAATGTAGGCCAAGTTGGGCAGGACAACCTCTTGGTACAGTGGGCGCATCACCACATTCGGACTGAAGCGCTCGGGGTGGCTGTGTATTTCGGCCCTGAGTTCGTCTTCGGAAAAATAAAGCCCTTGGTTGAGTACTTCAAACCGGCCGTCGCCCAGCTTCACGATACGCTCACGGAAGGTATCGGTGAGGTAGAAAAAGTTGATTTCACGGGCGTGCACCTGACTGGCAAAGCCAGCCGCTTGCAGGGCAGCCGACGTTTCTTCAATGGCGTCGTGGCTATGCCCCCCCAGGATATCCTGTTCGATGAACGGCGCGAAGCGTTGCTTGAGCGACACCTCATCGGCATCGATGACGACGAGGCCGTGGGCACCAAACAGGCCATCCACGAGACTCCGTGTAGCATCCGCCAAGTTGCTGTGTTGCAGGTACGCCTTTCGAACAAGTGCCGCTAGTTTTGACGAATTGTCTGACAGGCCCAAGGTACGCTGGTATTCATGTACCGTATCGTCCATCCCGGCTGTCTTCATTCGCCCCGTGGCGCCACCCGCCGCCGTGTCCCACACAATTTTCTTGCCGTGCAGGCGCGTATGGTTGATTTCCGCGAAATCGTGGTCTTCGGTAGCCATCCAATATACAGGCACGAAGTTATAGTCGGGGAAGGCCTCTTTGAGGTCTTTTGCGAGCCGTATCGTGCTGGCAATCTTAAAGATGAAATACAGCGGACCGGTAAAAATATTGAGTTGGTGGCCGGTGGTGACGGTAAAGGTGCGTTCATCTGCCAACGCGTTGATGTGGGCCGCCACGGCCGACTGTTCCGCTAGGTTACTACCGTATTGGCGCCGCAACACCCGCACCAATTCCGTGCGGTCGGTTTTGCCGGCTTTGGCCTCCAACTGCCGGGCAAACCCATCGAGTGTCGGCCTATTGCCCGCGAAGGGTGCCAACGACGGATGGTCGCTTAAATATGCCAGCAATGTGTTGGAAAAGCTGTTGGTATCTTTATAATCTATATAGGTGGCCTTCATCAGCAAACAAAGATAGGTGTTGCAAGCAAAAACCGCGACGGATAACGATTATTTGACAATCGTTCCATACAGATCGAAATCTTCGGCCCGGTTTATATGCACCTTGGCGAAATGCCCCAAGGTGAGGTAGCTTTGTTCCACGGGGATAAGCACCTCATTATCCACCTCCGGCGAATCGTATTCGGTGCGGCCGATGAAATAATCGCCTTCCACTTTGTCTATCAATACATCGTACGTATGGCCTACTTTCCGCTGGTTGATATCGAAAGAAATACCCTGTTGGATGCCCATGATCTGTTCCACACGGTCGGCCTTTGTTTCTTCGGTCACGTCGTCTACCAGGTTGTGTGCATGGGTTTTCTCCTCGTGCGAATAGGTAAAGCAGCCGAGGCGGTCGAACCGCGTATCGGCCACCCATTGCTGGAGTTCCTCGAAATCCCGCTCGGTTTCACCGGGGTAACCACAGATGAGGGTAGTGCGCAGGGCAATACCCGGCACACGGTCGCGTATAGCATTGACCAAATCGATGGTTTTCTGCTTGGTGATGCCCCGCCGCATGGATTTGAGCATGGGATCGCTGATGTGCTGGAGGGGCATATCGAGGTAATTGCAGATATTATCGCGTTCATCCATCGCATCGAGGATATCCATCGGGAAACCCGAAGGGTAGGCATATTGCAACCTTATCCACTCGATGCCATCCACATCCGATAGCCTACGTAATAAATCGGCAAGGTTACGCTTTCCGTAGAGGTCGAGCCCATAATAGGTGAGGTCTTGCGCGATGAGGATGAGTTCTTTGGTGCCATTTTTGGCCAGCAGTTGCGCTTCCTTCACCAACGCTTCCATGGGTTTGGAGACATGCTTTCCCCGCATGAGCGGAATGGCACAGAAAGAACAAGGGCGGTTACAGCCCTCGGCAATCTTGAAATAGGCAAAGTGCGACGGCGTGGTCAGCAACCGCTCGCCCACCAGCTCATGCTTATAGTCGGCACCCACAGCACCCAGTAAGTCTTGAAGGTCGTGCGTGCCGAAATAGGCGTCTACGTTGGGGATTTCATTTTGCAGTTCGGGCTTGTAGCGTTCGGACAGGCATCCGGTAACGATGACCTTGCCAACCTTACCCTCGTCCTTGAGCGCACTGTATTGCAGGATGGTATCGATGGATTCTTGCTTGGCATTATCGATGAACCCACAAGTATTGATAACCACGATATCGTCTGTCCGCACATCGGCCGACTCGTGTACCACGGACATATCGTTGCCCCGCAGCTGGCCCATCAGCACCTCACTGTCGTGTATATTCTTGGAGCATCCCAAGGTCACCACGTTTACACGGGGCCTTGGGGGGCTTTCTGCCACCTTGGTCGGTTTCGTCTTCATGATAATGTTATGTTCATTTGAACAGGGAATCGACAAACTCCTTTTTGTTGAACAGTTGCAGGTCGTCCATTTTTTCGCCGACCCCAATGTACTTCACCGGGATTTTGAACTGGTCGGAGATACCGATCACCACGCCCCCTTTGGCAGTTCCATCAAGTTTGGTAAGGGCCAGGGCATTGACGTCGGTGGCTTGGGTGAACTGTTTGCACTGCTCAATGGCGTTCTGGCCCGTGGAGGCATCGAGCACCAGCAGGATTTCGTGCGGGGCGCCGGGCACAATCTTTTGCATCACCTGTTTGATTTTGGTGAGCTCGTTCATGAGCGCTACTTTGTTATGTAGCCTACCCGCCGTATCGATGATCGCCACATCGTCGCCATTGGCTACGGCGGATTTGACCGTATCGAACGCTACGGAGGCCGGGTCTGAACCCATGGCCTGGGCCACTACGCGGACACCCACGCGCTCGCCCCACAGCTTGATCTGGTCTACGGCAGCCGCACGGAACGTATCGGCGGCACCCAATACCACGCTATTGCCAGCCTGCTTGAGTTGGTGGGCCAATTTACCGATGGTGGTGGTTTTACCCACCCCGTTGACACCCACGACCATGATGACATAGGGTTTATGTTCGCCATATTCGAAATGTTCGAAATCGGCACTGTTGTTTTCGGCAAGTAGGGCTTGTATCTCATCGCGCAGGAGGGCATTGAGCTCGGACGTATTGATATACTTGTCGCGCGCTACGCGGGCTTCGATGCGCTCAATGATCTTAAGGGTCGTGGTGACGCCCACGTCCGAGGTAACGAGCACTTCTTCCAGTTCGTCGAGCACATCGTCGTCTACGGTAGACTTACCCACGACCGCCTTGGTGATCTTAGACAGAAAACCTTCTTTAGTTTTCTCTAGGCCCTTATCAAGGGCTTCCTGGGCTTCAGGAGTTTCCTGCTTCTTCTTGAAAAAATCAAATAGTCCCATAGTTTGTTATTGCCGAGCCCGCTTAAAAAAGCCCACTAATTGCAAACATAGCAAAAAAGCCCTTCCTGTAGTTTCCCGAAACGGCTTTTCGCAATATTGGTCGTTACAGAATTACTCTGCAGCTGTTTCTTCAACGGCTTCCTTGGCTGCCTCTACGGCGTCCTTGATGTGGTCGTTGTGCGCAATCAGTTCCTTGAAGGTATATGCACCAGTTTTCGGGGATCTAACAGCGGTAATAACCTTGGTGTAATCTTTGCCCTTGCCCGTTTTGAGTGATGCTACTGCTTTCTTTGCCATTTCTGTTTTCTTTATGCAAATTGCTGCTTGAAAGCAACTGCGGATTTATTTAATCTCTTTGTGAACGGTAACACGGCGCAACACCGGGTTGAATTTTTTCAACTCAAGCCGCTCGGTGGTATTTTTCTTGTTCTTCGTGGTGATGTAACGCGACATCCCCGGTTGACCGCTTTCTTTGTGCTCGGTACATTCCAGAATGACCTGTACCCTATTTCCTTTTTTTGCCATTGCTTCGTTGTATTATAATCCGCCCAGCCGGTACGGATAGTTCTTTAGACGTACCCCTTCTTGATAAACTTGTTGATCACGGCCGTGATGCCGTTTTTGTTGATGGTCTTTATCGCCGAGGTGGATACTTTCAGGGTAATCCAACGGTTTTCTTCCGGAATGAAGAACCGCTTGGTCTGCAGGTTAGGGTAAAACTTGCGTTTCGTCTTCGCATTTGAATTGGAAACGTTGTACCCATTCATCGCCCCTTTTCCTGTTAAATCACAAACTCTTGACATGATGGTATGCTGTTATATATTATTAAACGCCTTTTTGCAAAGGGTTTGCAAATATCAGCATTTGTTTTTTATTATACAATTATTTTTTCGAATTGATAAAGCTGTGACTTTTTAAGCGGACGACTCCTAAAAGGGGGTCGTCCGCATGATATTTATAAGTACATCACTAGCTTCCGGCCTGCGGTCCTAAAACGGTACCTTCTTCGGGCACCTGTAGTGGCTCAACATTGCGCTCTGCACCCGGATAGCCAATATTTTGATTGATCACGCCCTTAATGTTCGTATTGATGGCATTTGCAGGTACGGGCCACAGGATGTGGTGTACGCTGATTTTATATTCGGCCCACTTGTGTTTAACGCCTTTGTTATAAAAGTTGCTCCTCGCTACCACCCGGTCATACCAGAAATTAATGCCCTCTTGTTTGACATTGGCACCTGTTCCTCCCGGTCCGCTTAAGTTCTGCAGGCTATAGGTGCGACCACCAAATATTTCGCAGGGTTTACCCGTTCTAGCGTAGATGTACGAGATTCGCACTAACTCAACGTGGCGGTTTTCCTCATAATACAATTCGCGCGCGCGTTCATCGAGTATTTCACCGATATTAATGTCGCCCGCGCTGAGCGGCGCTGCACCTGCACGGGTTCGTACTTCATTCAATGCTTCCGCCGCCAGCCCAGGTTGGTCTTTCCAATAATAACATTCGGCAATCAACAAGTAGACCTCGGCCGACCGATAAATATACCACGGCGTTTCACCACCGGCCCACGTCGTTTGCAATGGATCAGGCACGAACGTTTTGAAGTGAGGCCAGGGGTACCATGTTCTGATGGTATCTTCCACACTCATGCTTGCCGGCTTTTCAAAATGTTCGCCATACCATGCACTCCCACTAGTTTTCAAACTTGGCGCATTATACCTTAAATCTTCCATACGCTTCCAGCTATCGCGATTGTAAATACCTCTCATATCGTTGGCTTCTTTATCTGCCCGCCAGATATAGCTGGTGAAATAAGACGTAGAACGCAACCGCCCAATGCCGCGGCCATAGGTTTTATTCAGATCCATTTCGGGATCCGTCTCTCCGGGAGCGGGTGCAATGCTTGTACCACCCTGTCCGTCGGGTGTTTTGATGCTTCCGCTGTTCCAGAAGGGCACAGCGTTTCGCATGATTTGGATACGATCTGAACCTTCCTCTTCGGGATAAGCCACCACATACATCAAGCCTTCGGTGTTGGACATATCCAGTTTTGCTTCGACGCTGTGCAAGTCAAACATCAAGTTCGTATTCGGTTTACTTTGGTTTGGCGTAAAACGGTCCCGCATCAGTGGATGCTTGGCCACGATTTCCTGCCCCACTTGGATAGCGCGATCAAAGTCGCCCAGCACCATGCAAACTTTCATCAGCAATACGCCACAGGCAGCCTTTGATGTACGTCCACGGTCTACGACTTCCGGCACCCATTGATAGGCAAATTCCAAATCCTTGCGCATCCGTTCCAAGATACCCCACCGATCGTATGAGTAGAAATCATACTTTGGTGCTTCGATTTCCCAGTCCAGATAGGGCACATCACCGAATTGATGCGTAAGTTTATAATAGCGGTATGCCCGGTGGAAATAGGCAGAGCCCAATACTGCATTGCGTTCTTCTTCACTACCGAATTCGGCATTGTCGATCCGCGAAATAACGGTATTGGCATATTTAACACCTTTATAGCCCTCATACCAATACCAACCCACCCGTGTATTATTTACATTATTTAACTGTGCGTCTGGCAAAAGGGCAACATCCATGTCCATTTGCGGCCCTGCTTTGTCGGTGGTTCCCTCAACGGCCACTTCCGACTGGATAATCTCCGTCAATATGGGCGCTCCATCACCAAAGTATTCGTGCCGCATATTGCGTTCTAACGTGGTAAGTGCCGAATACATCCCTTCCGCATTGGACAAGGCTACTCCAGGTTCGTAAAATGACAACGGCTTGGGTTGAAGCCAATCTTCGTTACAGCTTACAGCAGTAAAGGCCAGAGTAGCGAGCGCCAAAACAGCCTTTGAATATATCTTTTTATTATTCATCTTCTTATGTTTTGAAGTTAGAGCGAAAAATTGATACTCATGTTGTACGTCCGCGGGGTAGGCATCCCGCCAAGGTCTGCATTGTCATACGATTCCGGATCACCAAACGTCCAGTCAGGCGCCCAAACCGCCACGTTACGTACGGTGGCCGATATCCGCAGGTTCTGGATATTGAACCGCTGCAGGAACGTGTTTGGCACGGCATAGGACAGCGACACGTTATCTAACCGAATAAACGACCGTGCAACATAGTTGGAACCGATATTTTTTGAACCGATGCGACCATAGTCATTAATCGGGTTATCCGGCGTCCATCTGGGCTGTTCATAATCGGTAGCCCGGTCGGCAAAATTTGCGTTGTTTGCGGCCCGGTTATAAGTATCATAATGCCCCCAATTGGAATACACAAAAAAGGAAAAATCAAAATTACCATAACGGAAGTCATTTCGGAGCGACCACCGGAACCGGGGTGTTGTCCATTGTTGGAAAATGCGATCCTCGTCGGTCATCACGCCGTCACCGTTTTGATCTTTGTATTTGAAGTCCCCTGGTTGCAATCCGTAAGGCTCGGCTTCTTCTTCCTCCCCTACCTGCCACACGCCAATTCGCTCATAAGACCATATCCTATCGGGATCCTGGCCAATGAACCACCGGTTTTTAATATCGTCGGCTTCGCGTTGTCCGATGACATTGCCATTGTCATCCAAGATGTCTACCATATCGCCATACAGGTGTTTGATCTCCCGTCGGTTGAGCATAAAGATGGCCGATGCGTTCCAGTTGAATTTCTCGCGTTCGATGATCCGACTGTTCAGGGCAACTTCAAAGCCTTTATTCTCTAACTCCCCTAGATTGGCCGCCACGCTATTGAACCCGATAATTTCCGGAAGTGCCCGGTCAACCAGCAAATCCATGGTAGTAGAAGTGTAAAAATCTAACGCACCACCTAGCTTATTATTGAACAATGAGAAATCTAACCCGAGGTTATAAGAGGATTTGTTTTCCCATTTCAGGCCCAGATTGGCCATGCGGTTGACATACAGCTGAGAATAGAGGTATATATTACCGTTTTGGTCAATATAGGGGTGCAGCCCGGAGGTCATATCCGATAACGCTTCATACTGGCCGATGTCACGGTTACCGTTCCGGCCCCATGACAAACGGAGTTTACCATAATCGAGCCAGCTTGATGTATTCGCCATAAACTTTTCATCCGAGAAATTCCAAGCGAGGGCCAATGCCGGAAATGTTGCCCGCGGATTTTGTGCACCAAAGGCTGAATACCCATCGCGACGCACGGAAGCGGTAAGCATGTAGCGGTCATGTAACGAATAAAACAACCGCCCCATCAGGGCGTCGCCCGTTCTATAGGTATCATTACTTTCATTGAGCGGTACGGAGCCCGCTTGCAGGCGGTGCCATCCAAGAATATCGCTGGGGCTATAATTCGAGGTCGTGGCTTTGGTACGCCAATATTGACCCTTCTCCGCATTCTGCAATAGCGTCACTTCGAAATTGTGGGCATCAAACTGTTTATTCCACCGCAACACGTTGTCGATTTGCCAGTTATATGTTTTCTCGAAAGTACGCTCGGAGCTCCCACCACGGTTGGCCCACTCGGGGTTTTGTGATGATTCGTGGTTGTAGTACTCGCGCCATACATACGACGGTGTGAAGTTGGTTTGGAATTCGATACCGAAGGGCAAGTTCACGATACCGTACAAGGAAGCATTCAGGGTATTATACCGGTCAACCCGGTCTCGATATAAATTATCAAAAAACGGGTTCTGCGGTGTGACATCGCCGGTTGGCAGGCGCTGATAGGGGCTTTCGGGATCACCAATGTTATTTGAGCCATAGGGTGAAATAACAGCCGATTGGCCCCAATTTGCTTGCAAGAAACCTTCATTGCGTGTAGCAAAGTTAGCATGGGCCCCTACGCGCAGGAAAGATGTGATTGTCGATTCCAGATTCAGCCTAGACCGCAAGTTTTTAAATCGATTTCCTACAATGATGCCTTCACGGTCGACGTGATTTATTGACCAGTAATAATTGACATTGTCTGTTTTGTTAGAGATACTAACCGAATAATCTTGCTGAACACCCTGTTGGAAAACAAGGTCTTGCCAATCGGTAATCCGATTAATCATGTAATTGTCGATTTCAGGTGTCTTCAATTCAAGCCGCGATAACCAACTACGGATGAGCTGTTCTTCCGTTACGGAAGACACGGGGTCATTTTGGTCGTAGTTATACCAAGTCAGTTGATCGACTTGGCTTAATTTACGTGGGTCGACAAACATTTCTGGATACTGGTCATGATACTGGTCAGTACGCCGGCCCATTTCATAATCATACCGATAGGCGAGGAATTCCTCACCCGTCATGACGCGCGGCATGTTTGCATTTTCGACAAAGCCTATATTGCCATTGAACGAGATCCGGGGCTTTCCAACCTGTCCCTTTTTGGTGGTAATCAACACGACGCCATTCGCGGCTTTCGCCCCGTAAACGGCCGATGCACTGGCATCTTTCAGAATATCGATAGATTGGATGTCGTTGGGGTTCAAGTCGGATAATGCGCCGTCGAATATGACACCGTCTACAACGTGCAATGGACTACTTCCCGCTTTCAAGGTTCCTTTTCCGCGGATAAGTAACGAAGCATCGCCCTTTGCGGTATTACCTTGCCCAATAATCATGCCCGCGGCATTTGCACGCAATAAATCTTGTACAGATCGAGGTGCTTGGGTCTCCAACTTCTCTGCCTGGACGGAAGAGACTGCTCCCGTGAGGTCTTTCCGCTTTGCGGTACCATAACCAATGACAACTACCTCATCAAGGTCCTGGATATCGGACCTTAACGTGATGTCAATGGCGGTACGTTGACCTACCTCAACCTCTTGTGTACTGTATCCCGTTGAAGAAAAGACCAATATAGCACCCTCCTCGGGTAACGCGAGGCTATAGTGTCCTTCTGCATCAGTTTGGGTACCCGTGCCAGTGCCTTTGATAACCACCGTTACACCCGCGAGAGGAAATCCGGCATCGCCTTTAACCGTGCCACTGATAACTCGCTGAAGAGATTTACCGGCTGTTAGTAAATTTTCATTATTTCCCGGAGGAGGCGTTTTAACTGACACAAAAACTCCAACGTGTTTGTTGGCAACATCACGGTCGTGCAGTACCGAATACCCATTCGGTGATTTTGCTTCTAGGTGCCCGACGCCAAAAATCGGCGACAACACAAAGACCAATCCTAATTTAGTAAGTTGAATTTTCATTAGTTCATTATTTGGTTAAATGTGAACGAAAAACAAATGGTGGCAATCGGGGGTAGTGATTCCCGTCACTTCGGAAAGCTTCTAATGCCATTTAGGTAGGATACCAATCGGTATTGTCTATGATAATCCGATGTAGTAATCTGTAAAATTGCCTCATTAAATCCTCCTCTTTTTAGATTATTAACTGGTTCCCTCCTTAACGTTACGCTAAGTGTGTGTTAGGGACGAATGTGTACATCCAAATATAGCTATAGTTAGTTGCTGCGGTGGTTATTGGTAGCCGTTTATCTAAAAACAAGCCCTAAAAACTGTGTTTTTAACCCTTTTCAATCGGTGGACTGATTTTGTCGTTTGTAACAGGCGTGTTGCGAACGGCCGTGCTGCTACCTTTATCAATTGAAAACCGCCTTCTATAAATCCCGGAACTTCATCGGTAAAGTGATATACGGATGGTATGGCACCCGCCATTAGTTTTGACCCTCGAACAGGAAAATTTTCATTATGACGACAATTTTGGCATTTCCCAACCGCAACTACCGCTACCTCATTGGACTTCTATGGGTAGTCCTGCTTCGGGTCTCTTCCGCACCCCTCAGTGCTCAAGAACTCATTTTAGAAAGGCAAGTGGTAGGCAGCACCGGCATTAGCATGCAGGTTGGCCAAACCATTTTTCAGTATACCATCGGTGAAGCGGTAGTCGCGTCGCTCTTGAAGTCTCCGTTATTACTCACCCAAGGATTCCAGCAACCGGAAGTAACGGTCAGCATGCACACACCACAGCTGCCGTACTTAACAGACTTCATTGTCTTCCCGAATCCGGCATCGAGCTATACCACCATCCGGTTCAATTTATTGGCACCAGGCAACGTAAGGTTCATGTTGGTGAACAATGCAGGCCAGATTGTATATAGTGAAGATCGCAACGTAGCCGCCGGTATGATTGAATACCGCGTACCCCTTGAACGGTACGCTTCGGGTCTGTACTATGTGGTGCTATCCGTCGACTCACTGAGAAAATACACCGAAAAATTAATCATCCAGTAACATTCAACACCATGGAATCGAACATGATCACCGGCGTACTCCCGGGCTTGCTCGCTGGGTTACTTTTGGCAGTAATGCCTGTGTCGGCACAAAACAGCCGTGCGATAACTACAGGAGCATCTTTCCTTTTACTCAGCCCCGATGCCCGGAACGCCGGTGTGGGGGAAGCGGGTACAGGTCTGGAGGCCGATGCGAACGCCACGTACACGAACGCTGCGAAGCTCGCTTTCGCCGATCGCATGGGCATTAGCCTGTCGTATACGCCTTGGATGCGTCAATTGGTAGACGATGAGCACTTGAGTTATGTGACCGCTTACCATCGTTTAAATGACAGGGAGGCTATAGGCATGTCAATCAAGTACCTGGATCTCGGCGAAGCTTCCTTCCGCGACGAGGCGGGCAACCTGTTGCAGCGGTATAGCCCCGCGGAGTTTGCACTCGACATGAGCTATGCCCGCAAGATGGGCGAACATTTCGCCATGGCCCTTACGGCGCGGTACATCCACAGTGCACTGGGTGCCGGTTTTTACAATGGGCTGGAAATGGCTCCGGCCAGTGCATTTGCGGTGGACGTGAGTGTCTACTCCGAACGCGAACTATTCCGGTCGCGCCAATTCGGCAAGCGCTTCGCATGGGGAATCAACTTGAGCAATGTCGGCACCAAAATTTCCTATTCCAATTCTAAGGAGAGCTTCCTACCCATGAATTTGCGCTTAGGAACGGGGTATGCGCTGTACAACGACCCAAATAACCGGTTAACCCTGCTGCTCGACGTCAACAAACTCATGGTTCCTACTTCGCCGATATATAGGTTGGATGAAAATGGACAGCCCACGACCGAAATAGCGCTAGGCAAAGACCCGAACAGAAGTGTGACCGATGCCCTGTTTACATCGCTGTTTGACGCGCCGGGGGGATTTGGCGAGGAGCTTTCTGAATTTACAATCGCCGGGGGCTTCGAGTTCAGCTATTACCGTCAGTTTTTTCTCCGCGCAGGCTATTACCATGAAGCGCCGGATAAAGGCAACAGGCAACACCTTTCGACTGGCTTTGGCATCCGCGTCAGTGACTTCCAATTGGACATGAGCTATACCATGCCGATGGCTAGGCGGTATACCGTGCGCAATGAATTTAAAGCTACCCTGAGTTTTAACCTCAACAACTAATTGAATTACATCATAAATAAAATAGCTGTATCATGATTATGAAAACAAAACGATTACTCGTCACCCTTTGGCTACTAGCCCTGTGGTTCGGTGCATCCGCTCAATCAGGCCTCGATGGCATCAACTACCAAGCGGTTGCGCGCAATACGGATGGTACCGTACTGGCAGAAAAGAACATCCGTGTACGGTTATCCGTCATCGGCGAGTCGGCAGCGGGTGAAGTGCAGTACCGCGAAGAACACGAACTCACGACCAATAAGCTGGGTTTATTCACGCTGCAAATCGGCAGGGGACAGGCCAAACAAGGGGCATTTGCCGAGATTCCTTGGCAGGACGCGAATCAGTATTTAAAGATTGAAGTGGCTGTTGATGGCGGAATGTTTGCCGATCTGGGCACCACCCAGCTGATGAGCGTACCATTTGCGCTGTATGCAGCGTCTAGTGCGTCCGGGCAAACCGGACCACAAGGGCCGAAGGGAGACAAAGGCGACACGGGAGAGACTGGACCGCAGGGCCCCGCCGGGCCTAAGGGTGAGAAGGGTGACAAAGGTGATCCGAACGGCCCTCCGGGCCCGAAAGGCGAAAAGGGGGAACAAGGCGAAAAGGGTGAGCAGGGAGAAAAAGGCGAACCAGGGCCTACCGGTCCGCAGGGACCCGCAGGGGCGGTGGGACCACAGGGACCACAGGGACCCATGGGACCGGCAGGGCCAAAGGGCGACCAAGGGGAGAAAGGCGAGAAAGGTGAGCAGGGACAACAAGGGATCGCCGGGCCTGCCGGGCCTGCCGGACCACAAGGACCAGAGGGACCAGCAGGTGCCGACGGAATCCTTACTGGACAAGCTGGCGGCGATCTCTCGGGCACCTATCCCCATCCCGTAGTGACGAAGCTTCAGGGCGTGCCCATCGTGGATGCAGCGCCTGCCAATAACGATGTTCTTCGGTTCGATGGCTCGCAGTGGGTGCCCGAAGCCTTGGCGAATACCGGATTCGAACTGCCCTTTTCGGCGGCGGAAAACCTGCCCAACACCTTGTTTTCCCTTACCAATGAAGGTGACGGCACCGCGGGCAATTTCGAAATCAACAACAGTGCCGCAACGGTACCGGCACTCCGTGCGCACACCAATGGCCAAGGGGCTGCCGGCCATTTTACGTATGATCACCCCAATGGTCAAGGCGCGGCGCTGATAGCGGAAAGCAACAGTGGAGAAATGACCATTTATGCCACACAAGACGGTAGTGGCGCAACCATTTCTGCCGAAAACGATGGTACGGGTCCGGTTGGACTCTTCTCGAATGGTAACCCCGAAAATCCGTCTGATGCCCTTTCGGTTTATACAGGAAGCAACTCAGGGCGGGCTGCATATTTCAGTAACAGCGACAATAGCAGTGGGGACGTGCTCCGGGTGGAACATCAGGGAAATGGCGGCTACGCACTGGGGGCCACAACTACAGGTGGAGCCCAGGGGGTGGGCTATTTCCGCATTCAGAACCCTACGAATGCTGGAAATGCGCTGCTGGTGGAAACTAACGGCGTGGGTCACGCGATCAATGCCCGGACAGAAAAAGATGGAAATGCGTTGATGGCCCTCGCCCTGGGAAGTGGGAATGCCTTATACGCTGTTAATTCAGGGACGGGGCACGCGGCAGCTATCAGAAACATTACCGCCGACAACCCCAACCCCGCC